>NZ_CVTO01000109.1:0-5637 GCF_900004715.1 Pseudomonas sp. 24 E 13 | reverse complement strand
TCAGGTAGATACGCGTTAGCTCCCTCGCCACAGGTGCGGTGTCGCACCAAAATTGTGTAGATACCTATGCCCCGATGAGGCCCAGCCAGCCACTGCAACCCCCCAGTAAACCGCGCATAAAGCCATTCTTTACGCCATCTTTACGCCCCGCGCCCCGCCTCGCTCTCGTTCCTTTACACCCCTCCTGCGGACAATTGCCCCACACGCGGCACTCGCCGTTAAACGGAGAAACTTCCATGAGCGTTCTGGACGGGGTGTCACTGCTATTGGCCGTGGCGCTGTTCATTTATCTGCTGGTTGCGCTGTTACGCGCGGATCGGAACTAGGAGCGGGCTATGCACAGTTATGACTATTGGCTGATCATCGCCTTCTTCGCCGTGGTACTGGTGCCGGCACCGTTTCTGGGGCGGTTCTATTACAAGGTGATGGAAGGCCAGCGCACGTGGCTGACGCCGGTGCTGGGGCCTGTCGAGAAAGCCTGTTATCGCCTGTCGGGTGTGGACGATCAACAAGAGCAAAGCTGGCAGAAGTACATGCTGGCCTTGCTTGCATTCAACCTGGCGGGCTTCCTGCTGTTGTTCGCCATCCTGTTGTTTCAGGACTATCTCCCACTCAACCCGCAGAAATTGCCGGGCCAGGAATGGACGCTGGCGTTCAACACCGCGGTCAGTTTCATGACCAATACCAACTGGCAGAACTACAGCGGCGAAGCCTCCCTGAGCTACCTCAGCCAGATGGTCGGCCTCACCGTGCAGAACTTCGTCAGCGCCGCCACCGGCCTGGCAGTGCTTGTCGCGCTTTGTCGTGGGATCGGTCGCAAATCCACCGCGACTCTGGGGAATTTCTGGGTCGACATGACCCGCGCCACGCTCTACGGTTTGCTGCCGCTGTGCCTGGTGCTGGCGCTGTTCCTGGTGTGGCAGGGTGTGCCGCAGACGTTCGCCCATTACGTTGATGCCGTGACGATGCAGGGTGTGGATCAAGTCATTCCCCTGGGCCCTGCAGCCAGCCAGATTGCGATCAAGCAACTGGGCACCAATGGCGGCGGCTTCTTTGGGGTGAACTCGGCGCATCCGTTCGAAGACCCGACGGCCTGGGCCAACCTCTTCGAAGTGGCGTCGATCATCCTGATCCCGGTTGCCCTGGTGTTCACCTTCGGTCACTACGTCAAAGACCTGCGTCAGAGCCGCGCGATTCTCGCGTGCATGCTGGCCTTGTTCCTGATTGGCGGCGCGACGTCGCTGTGGTCCGAGTACCAGCCCAATCCGACCCTGAATAACCCGGCCGTGGAACACACCGCGCCGCTGGAAGGCAAGGAAACACGCTTCGGCACCACCGGCACGGTGCTCTGGTCGGTGACGACCACTGCGGCCTCCAACGGATCGGTCAACGGCATGCAGGACAGCCTCAACCCTCTGAGCGGCATGGTGGCGCTGGTCAACATGATGGTTGGCGAAGTGATTTTCGGCGGCGTCGGTGCCGGTCTGTACGGCATGTTGCTCAATGTGTTGATCGCGGTGTTCCTCGCCGGCCTGATGATCGGCCGCACCCCGGAATACCTGGGCAAGAAGCTTCAGGCCAAGGAAGTGCAATTGCTCGTCGTGACCCTGCTCGTAATGCCGGTGGGTGTGCTCGTGCTGGGTGCCATCGCCGCCAGCCTGCCGGGCCCGGCCGGAGCCATCAGCAACCCTGGGCCCCACGGTTTTAGCCAGTTGCTCTACGCCTACACCTCGGCCAGTGCCAACAACGGTTCGGCGTTCGGCGGTTTCAGCGGCAACACCGCGTTTCACAACCTGATGCTCGGCCTGGGCATGTTGATTGGCCGGTTCGGTTACATCCTGCCGGTGCTGGCCCTCGCCGGTAGCCTGGCGATGAAGAAGACCGCACCGATTGGCCAGAACAGTTTTCCGACCCACGGCCCGTTGTTCGTGACGCTGTTGACCGTGACCATCTTGCTGGTGGGCGGCCTGACGTTTCTGCCGACACTGGCGCTGGGCCCGATTGCTGAACACCTGAGCATGGGCTTCTAAGTCAAGGGGATATGAGAATGAACATGTCTGTAAAAAATGCTGCCCCCGCGCGCACTCAGGAGCCCGCCAAAACCGCGATCTCTGCGTTGTGGCGCCCGGCGCTGGTCCAGGCGTTCGTCAAGCTGGACCCCCGTCAATTGCAACGTTCGCCCGTGATGCTGGTGGTCGAGCTGACCGCCATTCTGACCACCGTGCTGTGCTTTGTGCCCGATACCAGCGTGCCGACTTTCGTGGCCGTGCAAATCGCGGTGTGGCTGTGGTTCACCGTGTTGTTCGCCAACTTCGCTGAAGCCTTGGCCGAAGGCCGTGGCAAGGCCCGCGCCGACAGCCTCAAGGCCGGCAGTGAGGGCCTGAGCGCGCGCCGCAAGGAGGCCGACGGCAGCTTCAAGGTGGTACCGGCCACCAGCCTGCGCAAAGGTGATGTGGTGCGCGTCGCGGCAGGCGAAATGATTCCTGGCGACGGCGAAGTGATCGAAGGCATCGCCGCGGTCAACGAAGCAGCGATTACCGGCGAGTCCGCCCCGGTGATCCGCGAGTCCGGCGGCGACCGCTCGGCCGTCACCGGTAACACTCGACTGGTATCGGACTGGCTGCTGGTCCGCATCACCGCCAACCCCGGCGAGTCGACCCTGGACCGCATGATCGCGCTGGTGGAAGGCGCCAAACGCCAGAAAACCCCCAACGAAGTTGCACTGGATATCCTGCTGATCGGCCTCACCCTGATCTTCCTGCTGGTGGTGGTTACCCTGCAGCCGTTCGCTCACTTCGCCAATGGCAGCCTGCCCCTGGTGTTCCTCGTCGCACTGCTGGTGACGCTGATTCCCACGACCATTGGCGGCTTGCTCTCGGCCATCGGCATTGCGGGCATGGACCGTCTGGTGCGGTTGAACGTGATCGCCAAGTCCGGTCGCGCGGTGGAAGCGGCAGGGGATGTGCACGTGTTGCTGCTGGACAAGACCGGCACCATCACCTTCGGTAACCGTCGTTGCACCGCCGTGGTTGCGGCGCCCGGTGTCAGTGGTCGGGAAGTGGCTGAAGGCGCGTTGTTCGCCTCCCTGGCCGATGACACGGCGGAAGGCAAGTCCATCGTCGAATACCTGCGCGCCTTGCACCCCCAGGCCGAGCCGACGCTGGAGCAACTGACCGCCGTACCGTTCAGCGCGGAAACCCGCTTATCCGGTGTCGATTACCAGGGCCGCGTCTTTCGCAAGGGTGCGGTGGATTCGCTGCTGGCGTTTATCGGCCAGCAACGTAGCGACCTGTTACCTGCGCTGTCGCGGGAAATCGACAAGATCGCGCAGAGTGGCGGCACGCCGTTGCTGGTGTGCGCCGATGGCAAGTTACTCGGTGCGATCCATCTCAAAGACGTGGTCAAGCCCGGTATCCGCGAGCGTTTCGCCGAGCTGCGCAAGTTGGGCATTCGTACCGTGATGGTCACCGGCGATAACCCGCTGACCGCCGCCGCGATTGCCGCTGAAGCCGGCGTGGATGATGTACTGGCTGAAGCCACGCCTGAGAAGAAACTGGCGCGTATCCGCCATGAACAGAACGACGGCCGTCTGGTCGCCATGTGCGGCGACGGCGCCAACGACGCCCCGGCACTGGCCCAGGCCGATGTCGGCATGGCGATGAACGACGGTACCCAGGCTGCGCGGGAAGCCGCGAACATGGTCGACCTCGACAGCGATCCGACCAAGCTGCTGGACGTGGTGCAGATCGGCAAGGAGTTGCTGGTGACCCGGGGTGCGCTGACCACCTTTTCCATCGCCAACGACGTGGCCAAGTACTTCGCGATCCTGCCGGCGCTGTTTGCCTCGATCTATCCGCAACTGGGCGTGCTCAATGTCATGCACTTGCAGAGCCCGCAGAGTGCGATCCTGTCGGCCATCGTGTTCAACGCGCTGATCATCGTGGTGCTGATTCCCCTGGCCCTGCGCGGTGTGCGCGTGCAAGCCGCGAGCGCGGCCGCGCTGTTGCGCCGCAACCTGCTGATCTACGGCCTGGGTGGGCTGCTGGTGCCCTTTGTGGGCATCAAGGCGATCGACATGCTGCTGACGGCGCTGCACCTGGTTTGAGCCTGATCATTCCCACGCTCAGCGTGGGAATGCCGCCCCGGACGCTCCGCGTCCCACCGCATCACTGCACCGAGGAGTCTGAAATGTCCAACATCATCCGCCCAGCCCTGAGCCTGCTGGTACTCATGACCCTGATCACCGGCGTCGCCTACCCGCTGGTGGTGACCGGCGTCGCGCAAGTAGCCTTTGCGGACCAGGCCAATGGCAGCCTGGTGCGCGATGCCAGCGGCAAGGTGCGCGGCTCCAGCCTGATCGCCCAGGATTTCAGCGGCGACGGCTGGTTCCACCCACGCCCTTCGGCCGGCGCGTTCGCGACGGTTTCCAGCAGTGCCAGCAACCTTGGCCCGAGCAACCCCGCACTGGCCGCGCGTATCTTTGACGACGCGACTAAACAACAGGTGCCAGGCCAGGGGCCGGTACCGTTGGCCTCGCTGACGACCTCCGGCAGCGGGCTCGATCCACACTTGCCACCCGAGGCAATTGCCTATCAACTGGCGCGAGTGGCGGCCGCACGGAATGTACCGGTGTCGACCTTGCAGCGGCTGTTGGATGAACACATCGAAAGCCCGTTGGTAGGCCCGCCCGTAGTCAACGTGCTGGCCCTGAACATGGCCCTGGAAAAACTCTGAACCCTGTGGGAGGGGGCTTGCTCCCGATAGCGCTGGTTCAGTTGAAATAGCTGTTACTGACACACCGCTATCGGGAGCAAGCCCCCTCCCACATTTGATCTTCATTGAACCTGACTACTTTGAACACCTGAGGAACCCCCGCGCATGAGCGACTCCGGCCGCGCCGATGCCCTGCTAGCCGATCTGCCCCGCAACGGCCGTGGCCGGCTCAAAGTTTTCCTTGGCGCCGCGCCCGGCGTGGGCAAGACCTACGCCATGCTCCAGGCTGCCCATACTCAACTGCGCCAGGGTGTGGCTCTGATCGCCGGGGTGGTCGAGACCCACGGCCGCGCCGAGACCGAAGCCTTGCTCAGCGGTTTGCCGCAACAGCCGTTGTTGCGCAGCGAATACCGGGGCGTAATGCTTGAAGAAATGGACCTAGACGGCCTGCTCGCGGCCCGACCCAAGCTGGTGCTGGTCGATGAACTGGCCCATAGCAACGCTCCCGGCAGCCGTCATGAAAAGCGCTGGCAGGACATCCAGGAACTGCTCGCGGCCGGCATCAACGTGTTCACCACAGTCAACGTCCAGCACCTGGAAAGTCTCAACGACCAGGTGCGTGGCATCACCGGCGTGCAGGTGCGCGAAACCCTGCCGGACTGGGTGCTGCAGGAGGCCGACGAACTGCTGCTGATCGACCTGCCATCCCGCGAATTGCTCGAGCGCCTGCGCGACGGCAAGGTGTATGTGCCGGAACAGGCGCGTGCGGCCATCGATGCGTTTTTCACCCAGACCAACTTGATGGCCCTGCGCGAGCTGGCCATGCAGACCGCTGCCGCCCATGTCGACGACGATCTGGCCCAGGGATATCGCCAGCTCGGCCAAGCGGCGCCGGCGGTGCGGGGTCGCCTGCTGGTGGGGGTC
>NZ_CVTO01000110.1:42825-52617 GCF_900004715.1 Pseudomonas sp. 24 E 13 | reverse complement strand
TCCTGGTCGGCCCTGAGGCCGCCATCGGGGGCAAGCCCCCTCCCACATTTGGACCGGGATCGACTCAACAGCCTGGTCGGCTCCGAGGCCGCCGTCGGGGGCAAGCCCTCTCCCACAGTTAGATCGCAGGGAGCCAGGTAAATACCCGTCGGCGAAAACAACAACGCCCCGTCGAAACGGGGCGTTGTCGTTATTCGCAGCGCCGATTACTTCTTGGCGGCAGGTGCAGCAGGTGCGTCAGCCGCTTCAGCCTTGGCTGGGTCCTTGATGGCCAGCAACTCCAGGTCAAATACCAGCACGGAATTGGCTGGAATCGCCGGGCTCGGGCTCTGGGCGCCGTAAGCCAGGTCGGACGGAATGTACAACTCGACCTTCTCGCCAACGTGCATCAGTTGCAGGCCTTCGACCCAACCCGGGATCACGCCGCTGACCGGCAGGTCAATCGGGCTGCCACGGTCCACGGAGCTGTCAAAGGTAGTGCCGTTGGTGAGCTTGCCGGTGTAGTGAACCGTCACGACGTCGGTAGGCTTGGGCTGGGCGCCGTCGGCTTTCTTCACGATCTTGTACTGCAGACCGGAAGCAGTGGTGACCACGCCGTCTTTCTTGGCGTTGTCTTCGAGGAATTTCTTGCCGGCCGCTGCCGACTCTTCGCTCATTTTGGTCATGCGTTCTTCAGCGCGCTTTTGCAGTGCGGCAAAGGCTTCAACCAGTTCGTCATCCTTGAGCTTCTGCTCTTTCTTGCCGACAGCGTCTTCAATGCCTTGGGCTACCGCTTTGGAGTCCAGGTCATCCATGCCTTCTTGAGCAAGGCTTTTGCCCATGTTCAGGCCGATGCCGTAGGAAGCTTTCTGCGCCGGGGTTTTCAGCTCTACGCTGGTCTGCGAATCACAACCCGCAAGTACCAGGCTAACCAGGGCCACCGCCGCCGCCAACCGATGCTGTTTCATGCTATTTCCTTGTTCATGCGCCAAAAGGGCATTCGAATAAAGTCGCGAGCTTATCAGGCGGCCACGACCAATGGCTACCGGCATGTGAGCAGGAAACGTCTGATAAGTTCACGTGTTTAAAAGCAATTTCATTCATGATGCAGGTCCGCGACGGATCGTGGGACCTGTCATTCCAGACTCATGGCCACTTGCCGCCCCCTTGGCGTAGTGGCATAACAACGCGAACAACCGACAAGGATAGTTAACTTGCGCATTTTTACCCGTGTCTTACTCCTGATCCTCCTGGCACTGGGCCTGGTTCTGGCCGTGGTGCTCTATTACACGATCAACCCCAGGCTGCCGGACTACGTGCCCGTGGAGCAGGTGCACTACCAGGACCAATGGAGTGCCGCCGACCGCCAGACCTATTACTTCACGCCCCAGGGCACCCAGGTCAAAGGCCTGCACTACGACTGGTTCACCGCGCTGGAGCTGCCCTTTTCCGAGCGCCGTTTTGCCTCGCCGGAGTACCTGGCCCGTTTCGGCTTCCTGGTGGACCCGCGGCAAGCGCCCAGCGCGCAAAACCCCGGCAACCTGCCGGTGGGTTTCGCCCGGCATAAAAATGCGGGCAGCAACGTTGAATACCTGGATATCACTTGCGCCGCCTGCCACACCGGCGAGCTGCACTTCAAAGGCCAGGCCCTGCGTATCGATGGCGGCTCCGCCCAGCATGTACTGCCGTCGAGCGTGCCGACCTTGCGCGGCGGCAGCTTCGGCCAGGCGCTGGTCGCCAGCCTTGCGGCGACTTATTACAACCCGTGGAAATTCGAGCGCTTCGCCCGCCAGGTCCTGGGGGAGCGCTACGACGCCGAGCACAGCCAACTGCGCCAGGACTTCAAGCAGTCGCTGAACCGCTTCCTCAAGGTTGCCTGGAACGATACCCACCGTGGCCTATACCCCACCGAAGAAGGGCCGGGCCGCACTGACGCCTTCGGCCGCATCGCCAATGCCAGCTTTGGCGATGCCATTTCCCCGCAAAACTATCGCATCGCCAACGCGCCGGTGGACTACCCGCAATTGTGGGATATATGGACCTTCGACTGGGTGCAATGGAACGGTTCGGCCCAGCAGCCCATGGCCCGCAACATCGGTGAAGCCCTCGGCGTCGGCGCGACCCTGGACTTCTTCGACAGCGCCGGCCAGCCCCTGCAGGGCGATGCGCGCTACCCTTCCAGCGTACGCGTGCGCGACCTGAACCTGATCGAAGAGACCTTGCAACGTCTCAAACCACCCACCTGGCCCGAAGACCTGTTCGGCGCCATCGACAAGCCCCTTGCCGCCCAGGGCCGCGCATTGTTCGCCGAGAACTGCGCCGGCTGTCACGTGCCCACCGTCACGCAAGAAGGCGGCCGGCCGGTGCAGCAACTGAAGATGCTGCCGGTGGACTACATCGGCACCGACCCCGGCACCGCCAACAACATCGCCGACCAGCGCTACGACCTCAGTGCGCTGCAATGGAACCCGGCGGAGCTGGCCGGGCTCAACGTCCAACTGCACCCCACGCCGACCGAGCCACTGGACCTGAAGAAGATGTCCGTGGCCAAGGGCCTGGCCTACGTCACCGCATTCGTCGAGGACCACGCTTACCGCGCCGCCGGCGTGACCCCGGCCGAACGCCCGCGCCTGGACGGGTACGGCCTGCCCATCGGTGTGCGCGAGTTGCGCGCCTACAAAGCGCGGCCACTGGCTGGCGTCTGGGCAACGCCGCCGTTCCTGCATAACGGTTCGGTGCCGACGATCTACCAGTTGCTCTCGCCCCAGGACGAGCGCAGCACCACCTTCTATAAAGGCACCTTCAACTATGATCCGCGCCATCTCGGCTTTGAGACCGACGCGTTCAAGAATGCCTTTGTGTTCGATACCAAAATCACCGGCAACCACAACAGCGGCCACGAATTCCGTGCCGGCCAGCGTGGTAACGGCGTCATCGGCCGTGGCTTGCTGCCGCAGGAACGCTGGGCGCTGCTGGAATACCTCAAAGTGCTGGGCAGCCCGCTGGAGCAACAACTGCCATGATGATTCGATCCCCCTATGACCGCCCCTCCCTGCTCGCCCGCCTCTGGCTGCGCATCGGCGGGTTTCTCGGCAAAACCCTGCTGTGGCTGGTGGGTCTCGGCCTGCTCGGTTGGCTCGGCGCCAGCGCGTGGTACGCCTGGCAGCACAGCGGCCCGGTGTCGCCGGATGAGCAGATTCCGCCCGGTGAAGCCGCCATGACCCAGGGCATCATCCAGACCGCCGTGCGCATCGTCGACCAGCACCGCGAGGGCACGCGCTACCTGCGCGATGCCCACGCCAAGGCCCATGGTTGTGTGAAGGCCGAAGTCAGCGTGCTGGCCGACCTCGATCCGGCACTGCGCCAGGGCGTGTTCGCAACGCCGGGTAAAACCTGGCAGGCGATGATGCGGCTGTCCAACGGCAATGCCTACCCGCAATTCGACAGCATCCGCGATGCCCGCGGCATGGCCATCAAGCTGCTCGACGTACCCGGCAAACAGCTGATGGCCGATCAGCAAGCGCGCACCGAGCAGGACTTCGTGATGTTCAGCCACCCGAACTTCTTTGTCAGCGATGTGGCCGAATATGCGCAGAACATCGGTGCCCAGGCGGATGGCAAAAAAGTGCTGGCGTTCTTCCCCAAGGCCGACCCGCGCACCTGGCAGATACGCCACCTGTTCATCGCCCTGGCCACCCTCGCCCCTGCCCCGGCCAGCCCGACGCAGACCACCTACTTTTCGGTTTCGCCCTACAAGTTCGGTGCGGCCAACGCCAAGTTCCGCGTCGCCCCCGACCCGCAAAGCTGTCCTGAATACACATTGCCCAAACAGAACCAGGACCTGCCGAACTTCCTGCGCAGCGCGCTCAATCAACAACTGTCCACCGACCGCGTGCCGGCATGCTTCGTGTTGCAGATCCAGCGACAGAACCCGCAGACATTCATGCCCATCGAAGACACCAGCATCGAATGGAAGGAAAGCGACGCGCCTTTTGAAACCGTGGCCAGGGTGCGAGTCCCGGCGCAGGACTTCGACACGCCCGCGCTGAATCTCGCCTGCGACAACCAGTCATTCAACCCCTGGTTCGGCGTGGCAGAACACCGCCCCATCGGCGGCATCAACCGCCTGCGCAAGGCGGTGTACGAAGCGGTCAGCGATTATCGCCACAGTCGCAACGCGCCGTAGGCGCAGTGCCTGCATGCCAGCAGAGGAAACCGATGTGAGTCCCGCTTACCTGTATCGCCCGGCAACGGCCGCCGACCTGCCCGCCGCCCATGCACTCTCCGTGCACCTTGAATGGCCTCATCGCGAGGAAGACTGGGCGATGGTGCAGCGCATCTCCGAAGGCTTCGTCGCCGAACAGGACGGTGTCTTGGCAGGCATCGCATTCGCCTGTCATCAGGGGGCCTATTCGTCCATCGGCCTGGTGATCGTCAGTCATGAGCACCGGAGCAAAGGCATCGGACGGCGCTTGATGAATCTGTGCCTGGACGCCGTGGGCCCACGCACGCCGATCCTCAATGCCACCGAGTCAGGCGCGCCGCTGTACGCCAGCATGGGATTCGTTGAATTTGCACGGATTCAGCAATATCAGGGCGTGCCGCAGATGCCGGAGCCCTTGCCCGCGAGCCGCCACGCGCTATGTCGCGTAGTGAACCGGGCCGACTACCCGAAGGTGATCGAACTGGCCAACGCCGGCAGCGGCCTGGACCGCACCGAGGTACTCAACGACCTGCTGCCGAGGGCTGAACACGTGGTGGGCATCGAGATAGAGGGACACCTGCAGGGATGCGCACTGCTCCGCCAATTTGGTCGCGGCCACCTCATTGGCCCCGTCGTCGCGCACCACCCGGAGCAGGCCCGACACTTGATCACTCACCTTCTTCGGTTGATCCCGGGCGCGTTCGTGCGCTTCGATATTCCCAGCGCATGCGGGTTGGCCGACTGGCTGGAGAACCTCGGGCTGCCGTGCGTAGATAACGCGCCACGCATGGTGCGGGGGATACCGCCCCAATCAAGCGCCGGGGTCACCGAATTTGCGCTGGTGACCCAGGCGATCGGCTAATGAATGCCCGCTCGCCGGCGCGTGCAATCGTGCCCTCTTCACAGAGCAGAATGAACAAGTGCAAGGATAAGTGATCCAGGTGCTGCATGACGCCCCTCCCGTTGCAATGTGACGCGAACCGAACGCTGCCTTTGCCTTCAATTTCCCCGATTGCTCTACTGCACACCGAGCGTAGTGCGGTGCCCATCCCGATTAACCCTTGCTCAATTTGGGTATGGCAATGCGACTACCGGTCTTGATTTCACGCAACGCCAGACTCGACTGAATAGACGCAATACCGACCTGGCGCCTCAGCACTTGCTCGATAAAGTCGCTATAGCTGTCGAGATCCTCTGCCAACACTTGAAGCACGTAATCGGCGTCTCCGGTGATTTTGTGGCAGGCCAATACTTGCGGCAATTGCGCAATCACTGCCTCGAAGGCATCCGGCGCATGATCGGCATGGGTGGAAAAGCGGATGTGCACGAACGCCATGATATCCAGCCCGAGCATTCTTCGATCCAGCGTTGCCTGATAACCCTTGATCACGCCCGCCTCTTCCATTCTCTTGCGCCGTCGCCAGCAAGGCGTGAGGCTCAATGAAAGCCGCTCACTGAGTTCGGCATTGGAAATGCTCGCGTCCTCCTGCAACAACTCAAGAATGGCCAGATCGGTCTCGTCGAGGCTGATGCGCCTGGATATATTTTTCTTCATTACGCTGTTCCTGAGTTAAATCGCCCGATAAATATCCTTAAGCATGAAGACAAAGCAAAGAAATCGCGTCCCGACCAGAACAGAATATTTGCACTGGCTCACATTAACGGATGCGCAGAATGTTTACAGTTTTCAGTGATTCCCACCGTCTGCACCATGGCACCGAGTTGAAGGATGGCGTGCTCAAGCCGTCGTTTGAGCAGCCCAGTCGGGCCGACACCGTTTACAACCGTGTCAAGCAAACAGGCCTTGGCCGGATAGTCGAACCGCGCGTGTTTGACCGCGCGTGTTACGTCAACGCCCACAGCGAACGCTATGTGAGTTTCCTGGAAAGTGCCTGGTCGCAGTGGTGCGCCACAGGACGCACCCATGACGCCCTGCCACTGGTATGGCCTGTACGTGACTTGGCCAACGATCAAGTGCCGACGTTCATTGACGGCAAACTCGGTTTCTTCGCAATGGATGCCGGCTCGCCAATCACCGCCACGACCTGGCAGGCCGTCAAGACCAGTGCCGATATCGCCCTGACGGGGCTGGCACTTATCGACGAAGGCCACGACAGCGCCTTTGCCCTGTGTCGTCCGCCGGGCCATCACGCGGCGCGTGAATATATGGGGGGCTACTGCTATCTCAACAATGCGGCCATTGCTGCACAGCAGGCAATCACTCAGGGCGCCAAACGTGTCGCGGTACTCGACGTCGATTTTCATCACGGCAACGGTACCCAGAACATTTTTTATCCGCGCAATGACGTGATGTTCATCTCGCTGCACGGCGAACCGGCCGTGTCCTATCCCTACTATTCGGGGTTCAGCGATGAAATCGGCGCCGGCCACGGCGAAGGGTTCAACCTCAACTATCCATTGCCGAAAAACACCGCCTGGGAACGCTACCGCGACGCCCTGCTTCATGCCTGCGGAAAACTTCAGCAGTTCGCGCCGGAAGTACTGGTGATCTCACTGGGCGTCGACACTTTCAAGGACGACCCGATCAGTCACTTCCTTTTGGAAAGCGAGGATTTCATCGGGATCGGCGAGCTGATAGCGAGTGTGGGTTGCCCCACCCTCTTTGTGATGGAAGGCGGCTACATGGTCGATGAAATCGGCATCAATGCGGTGAACGTACTGCATGGCTTCGAGAGCAAGCGCGCCTGATCCCCCTGACTCTACAACGCGTAACTGGATAGATTGGAGAATAAAAAATGACGCTCTTCCTGGATGTCGATGATGCCGCACGCCTGTTCGCCAAGATTGGTATCCGCCGGGCAATCCGTGAGATGGCCACCTACATCGAAGCAGACTATTTACGCTGGGCGCAGTTTGACAAGTCGCCGCGCACGGCCAATCACTCCGCAAATGGGGTGATCGAGCTGATGCCTACCGACGATGGCAAGCAGTACTCCTTCAAGTACGTGAATGGCCACCCGGACAATGGTCAGCAGAACCTGCTGACGGTGATGGCATTCGGTCTGCTGGCCGATGTCCACAGTGGCTATCCAACCCTGCTCAGCGAGCTGACACTGACCACTGCAGTGCGCACCGCGGCAACCTCGGCACTGGTCGCGCGTGCGCTTGCCCGTCCTGGGGCAACCTCGATGGCGCTCATTGGCAATGGTGCTCAGAGCGAGTTTCAGGCGCTGGCCTTCCACGAAATGCTGGGCATCAATGAAATTCGCATCTTCGATATTGATCGCGACGCCTCACTCAAGCTGCTGCGCAACCTGGCGGCTTTCCCGACGATCAAAGTGATTCACGCCGACTCCATACAGGAGGCGGTCAAGGGCGCGCACATTGTCACCACCGTTACCGCCGACAAGGCCTACGCGACGATCCTGACGGCCGAGATGATTGAGCCCGGTATGCATATCAATGCCGTCGGCGGCGACTGCCCGGGCAAGACCGAACTGCACGCCGACATCCTGCGCAACGCTCGGGTCATCGTGGAGTTTGAACCTCAAACGCGGATTGAAGGTGATATTCAGCAACTGGAGGCCGACTCACCCGTCATCGAGTTTTTCCGGATTGCGCAAGGCGACGTCCAGGGCCGCGAGAACAATGAACAGGTGACGGTATTCGATTCAGTGGGCTTTGCCCTCGAGGATTTCTCATCGCTTCGCTACCTGCAGGTGATGGCGCACGAACATCAAGTCGGCCGGCACATCCACCTGGTACCCACGCCTGAAAATATAAAAAACCTGTTCCAGATGCTTGATCAGCAACCAACCAAAGCCGCCCCTCTGCGCACGGCCAGTTGATCTGCGAGTGACGCCCCAAGGCATCTGCAGCGGGCCGTCACTGCCCCAATAAAACAACACCGTCACCCGCCATTGCATCCTGACAGTGGCGCTGGATACCCATTTTTCTGCCAAAACTCAAAAACATAAGATCAAGAGGTTTTGAAATGAAATCGAATTCATCCGAGCGGGCTGAGCAGCCTGCGCTGCAGCGCACGCTCAGCAATCGTCACATCCAGTTAATGGCCATGGGCGGAGCCATTGGCACGGGTTTGTTCATGGGCTCCGGAAAGATCATCGCCCTCTCCGGCACCTCGATCATCCTCATCTACATGATCATTGGCCTGTTCGTTTATTTCGTCATGCGCGCCATGGGCGAAATGCTGCTATCGAATTTGAATTTCAAGACCTTTGCGGATTTCGCCGGCGCCTACCTGGGGCCTCGCGCCGCATTTTTTCTCGGTTGGTCGTATTGGCTGAGTTGGAGCGTTGCAGTGATCGGCGATGCCGTTGTCGTGGGCGGCTTTTTCCAGTACTGGTTCCCCCAACTGCCTGCCTGGATACCGGCTATCGGGATGCTGGCGACCCTGTTTGCCTTGAACGTGCTGACGGTCAGGCTTTTCGGTGAGGTCGAATTCTGGTTCGCGATCATCAAGATCATCGCCGTCGTGACGCTTATTGGCGTCAGCCTCGTGATGATTGCCAGCTCGTTCGTATCCCCCAGTGGCGTTACCGCGTCCCTGGGTCACCTGGTGGATAAACAGGCGGCATTCCCTAATGGCTTGCTGGGTTTTTTCGCCGGTTTTCAGATGGCGATATTCTCCTTTGCCGGCACCGAACTGATCGGCACCGCGGCGGCAGAAACCCGCTCTCCGGAGAAGACCCTACCCAAGGCAATCAACTCGATTCCGCTGCGAATCATCCTGTTCTACGTGTTGGCATTGGGTTGCATTATTGCCGTGACGTCCTGGCAACAGGTTTCACCTGTGAAAAGTCCTTTTGTCGAACTGTTCCTCGTCGCAGGATTTCCCGCAGCAGCCGGCATCGTTAACTTCGTGGTTCTGACATCCGCCGCTTCCTCGGCCAACAGTGGCGTATTCTCATCCAGCCGTATGCTGTTCGGGCTGGCCAATCAAGACAATGCTCCGGGTATTTTTCGGCGGCTATCGGGCAATAGCGTGCCTCTGCTGAGCCTGGCCTTCACTACATTGTTGATGCTGGTGGGTGTACTTGTGCTGTTCATCGTTCCAGAAGTCATGACCGCATTCACCATCGTTTCCACGGTGTCAGCGATTCTGGTGATATTCACCTGGTCGACTATCCTCGCGTCCTACATTGCCTATCGCAAAAAGCGTCCTGAGCTTCACGCTAAATCTGCCTACAAGATGCCGGGCGGCGTCCCAATGGCAGTGCTCTCACTGGCGTTCATGGGTTTCGTTCTCTGCCTGCTGGCATTGAGACCTGACACCCGCGTTGCCTTGATGGTCATGCCCGGATGGTTCATATGGCTGGCCATTGCTTATCAGCTGACACGTAGCAGGAAGCCTGAAACGGCGGTGGAGTCGGCGAGTCAAATCGGTTGAGCTGCGTCACGCCAGAGCAGCATTCGCTGCTGCTCTGGCGGCGCAACTTGATTGTCTGACTGGAAACCGTGGCTGGAGATGCAATTGCAGCACAATGGTGCAGACGAAAAAAAGCCCGCTCAATGAGCGGGCTTCTTGTGGCGACCTGGCGTTCAGTGTTCCAGGTTGCCGAATATGGCGCAGCGGACGGGACTCGAACCCGCGACCCCCGGCGTGACAGGCCGGTATTCTAACCGAC
>NZ_CVTO01000110.1:4705-42775 GCF_900004715.1 Pseudomonas sp. 24 E 13 | reverse complement strand
AACCGCCGACCCTCTGCTTGTAAGGCAGATGCTCTCCCAGCTGAGCTAATCACCCTTCGTTTCGGTGTGGGCGCATCATACACCAAAAAACCGTAATGTCTTGATTTAAATGCACTTTATTTAAAAAAAGTTTACCGCACGATTTTTCGCCATATTGCGGGCAATAAAAAGCCCGCTCAATGAGCGGGCTTTCCGTGGTGACCTGGCGTTCAGCATTCCAGGTTACCGAATATGGCGCAGCGGACGGGACTCGAACCCGCGACCCCCGGCGTGACAGGCCGGTATTCTAACCGACTGAACTACCGCTGCGCGTAACACGTGAAGCGAATGGTGGGTGATGACGGGATCGAACCGCCGACCCTCTGCTTGTAAGGCAGATGCTCTCCCAGCTGAGCTAATCACCCTTCGTTTCGGTGTGGCGCGCATTCTACGGAGCGCTCCCAGGTCTGGCAAGCACTTTCTTAAATCTTTTTTTTCAGCCCTTCCAATGGCTTACGCAGGGTTGGCCTGCGGCGTGATCAAGAGAATAATGCCCCCCTTTGTATAGAGGAGAGACTCACCCCATGTGGTTCAAGAACCTGCTTATCTATCGCCTGACCCAAGATCTGCCTGTTGATGCCGAGGCGTTGGAAGCGGCCATGGCCACCAAACTGGCGCGCCCGTGTGCAAGCCAGGAACTGACCACCTACGGTTTCGTTGCACCCTTTGGTAAAGGTGAAGACGCGCCCCTGGTCCACGTCAGCGGGGATTTCCTGCTGATCGCCGCGCGCAAGGAAGAACGCATCCTGCCGGGCAGCGTGGTACGCGACGCGGTTAAAGAGAAGGTTGAGGAGATCGAGGCCGAGCAAATGCGCAAGGTCTATAAAAAGGAACGCGATCAGATCAAGGACGAAATCATCCAGGCCTTCCTGCCACGCGCCTTTATTCGTCGCTCGTCGACCTTCGCCGCCATCGCGCCGAAACAGGGTCTGATCCTGGTGAACTCGGCCAGCCCGAAACGCGCGGAAGACTTGCTCTCCACCCTGCGCGAAGTGATCGGCACCCTGCCGGTGCGCCCACTGACCGTAAAAACCGCACCGACGGCGATCATGACCGACTGGGTCACCACCCAGAAACCTGCGGCCGACTTCTTCGTCCTCGACGAATGCGAACTGCGCGACACCCACGAAGACGGCGGGATCGTGCGCTGCAAGCGCCAGGACCTGACCGGCGAAGAAATCCAGCTGCACCTGACCACCGGCAAAGTCGTGACCCAATTGTCCCTGGCCTGGCAGGACAAGCTGTCCTTCATGCTCGACGACAAGATGACCGTCAAGCGCCTGAAGTTCGAAGACTTGCTGCAGGACCAGGCCGAACAGGACGGCGGCGACGAAGCCCTGGGCCAACTGGACGCCAGCTTTACCCTGATGATGCTGACCTTCGGCGAATTCCTGCCGGCGTTGATCGAAGCACTCGGCGGTGAAGAGACCCCGCAATAAGCTACCCTATCTCAGTCCTAAAACGTTAGGAATTGAGTAATTGCAGCTGATTTACCTAGGCCATTTCTTGGACTCCTTTTAGGAGCCAAGAAATGGCCACTCCCAGAACTCCTCCCCCTGTCGCATAAACTAGGGGGGGATTGCGCCAATATGATCTGTGTCCAGCCCGGCCTACTTCCATTTTACACACCAGCCTTCCCGATCGACCTGCTACTGGATCAGAGATAATTAAGATAAGTTTGCGACCTGTCGCCAGCTTGGATAAAGATGCTCCGCTGAGCACCTTTGTTTTAGATTGGTTAGCCGGAGAGATGGGCCTCAATCACGATGCGATGCGAATACCAGTCGCTCCATAACGACGGATTAGGTCTTGATCGACCTCAGCCACGAAGCGTTCAGGACGCACCCCGAGCAATGTCGATGTAAGCTGCTGCACGGCCTCTACGTTCTTGGCTCTGAGTGTTTGGGTTTTAACTAACTGAACAGTCAACACTAAGTTCGATGGTTCAAGAAAATCGGTAATCAACTTCTGCTGAGCTGCAAATTCTCGCTCAATCACAGCAATCGCCCCAAGCTCCCGAAATATCGACTCAGTTGCATCCTGCTCAGCCTTGGATAAGCGTTTCTTGGTAGGAATTGCTTCAACGCGATGTAAAAACGCGTATAGCTTCTCCTGATAGTTTTGAGCGTCCAAATCCAGCCAAAGGCCTAGCCCTCTGATAAGTCCACAAATATGTGGATACCACCGGCGTTCAATCGCATCCTTACCTTTAGCCTTATCGTCTTTTTTGGTGATCTGATATTCCCACGTCACCTGAAGGGAATTTCGGCGCCAGCGCTCTATCAAATTATCGAAAACCACCTCAGGGAAGGCCTCACGGATTCGGAAGATCTGCGCCTCAATTTAGCGGAGCTGCTTAAGTGCGGTTTTTACCCGAGTTAGCAGTTCCGCTCTCTCTTGGAGTCTTTCAATTATTTTGTGGGCACGAATAGAAACACGCTCTGCGGCATTCAGCTCTCGGAGTGCATTCCTTACCTGGTCGTCATCAAGGCCTAGGTGATTGAAGGCGCAGCAATTGCCAATCAACACTCGCTGCCCACCTTTGCACTCCACAGCGTAACCATGAGAGTGCTCTTGCCCGCATCGACTGCCTTTTTTGAGAAACTGACACTGTGCTTCTGATTTGATTAGATGATATGAGCGTAAAGGATGGCTGTAGGTCTCCTTCGATACCAGACAATCGAAATCAATAGCGAAAAGACTTTTGATTTCCTCCAGATACCTAATTTCGTGAGTGACTGTGAGCGGTGACGACATGGGCTACTCCACAATTCATGGGCGAGGCTTGACCATCGGTTAGCGATGTTATCGTCACATCAGTGGTTATGCAACCAGGCTGTTCAACCGTACAGTTCGTAAAAGGAAGCGTTTCCATGACACCTCATGGCT
This sequence comes from Pseudomonas sp. 24 E 13, assembly GCF_900004715.1. NCBI lineage: Bacteria > Pseudomonadati > Pseudomonadota > Gammaproteobacteria > Pseudomonadales > Pseudomonadaceae > Pseudomonas > Pseudomonas sp. 24 E 13. The sequence continues at coordinate 39,847 of NZ_CVTO01000110.1, read as the reverse complement.
TTGCGCGCAAAAACTCATACGAACGGCACCTAATACGTTTTTCCGTTCCGAACGTACATCCTGCACCAGTCTAAGTAAGATCGACTTTGGCGGCTAACCAAAATGGGTTAACCGCTAGGCACTAAATTAGCTGCCGACTTAAAAAATACGGAACGGCACTATTCAGCACGCATTTTTGCTGCCAACTCTTTAAGAAGCTCTTGACTAGATTGTATTGTCAGCCTAAATCGATCTTCGCCTTCTCTAATCCGACTTTGATCATGGAAAAAAGCATCCATTTTAGCCATGTTTTCTTCTTGGTTTTCCTCTTCTCCTCCAATTTTAGGGGAGGTCAATCTAATTGAGCTATAAAACTTCAATGCTTTAGCCAAATTAGTGTCGATAGACAGGCCAATCGACGCAGGTGCGTAGCGTCCGTGGCTTTGACTAATAAATTGAGTCTGCACATTGCAAATGGATAAAATATCTACATCTGCCAACCCTTCCAAACTTCCTTTAGCAGTTAGCTTTAAAACTTTAGTGAGAATAAAACTCCGATCGCTCCCGTACCGCTCGATAACATGCGGATTATTGGCTTTGCATTCAGTAATATTTTTCTCGATATGCTCTATGAAAAAACGACTGGCTCTATGTTCATCAAAGTACTCTAATCCGATTTTTTCGTACAACCCCTGAGCAGCAAAAAATGGAGTGACAATTATAAACTCTCCATTCCTTTCAGGTATACCGGCAAAACCGCATCCTGGTGGTTGGAAGAAATTAAACTGCCAATCTCGCTCGGCATAAGAACGCAGTCTTTCCGCTATTTTATCAGCATCTTTCTGGATTAGATTAAGATAATATTCCGCTCCAGAATAGGTTTCAATTCCATCAAAAAACAAAATCGAACCGAGCTCATCCTCCGTTATCGATTTAAGTTCTTTAAACTTTTTCCAATGTTCTCGATTGCTGGTGACATTAGTCAGCCTCAGATATTCGTAAAATACGCTTGGACGGATCACCAAGTCGATATGGTACGGAAGCCTCTTTATCAAAATAAACGCTAAAAGAATTGATAGAATCCCTTCGTTTATTTTGCCATCTCGGTATTCCTCAAGTCGCATAATTATGTTGGAGTCAAGAACCAAACGGTAGGGCCCACGAAGCATAACGGAGCTTTCTATTTGATTGATAAGGGTTAAGAAGTTTTCTAAAAATCTGTTTCTGCTTTTTGGCTTAAGATTTTCTGCGTGCTTTATGATTTCATCGATGTTCATGCTTTACAAAAAAATCCAGTTAAATTTTACATGATGGGAGCAAGAGAGCTTGCACATACTCCTTGAGAACTGTGGGGACTGGCAAGGGATGTGTGTGCTGAAATGAGTCGTTGATGATATATAAGTCCCAAACTTCGATACCCCAGTATCTGCGGCACCATCCACGAGGTGTCAATCGGCCGATTTGGGCGCATGACTCGTGACATTCTAGGCAACCGGGCACGAGACAAGCAGCTCTTGGTAACTCCAGAATTAATGGCACTATCTGTGCTGGGGTTACGTGACTTCGGGTACGTAGAGCCAGATGAACATGGACTGATTTCAAGCTTAATAAGGACACGATACATGCCAATCGACCTATTCCGCCCCCTAACGACTGCCGAGAAACAGCACCCAATTTTTAAGATGATGCTGAAAAATGGATTTGAACCCGAACGTGACGTGCTTCTCCAGTGGGCTAATGGCTTTGAGGATCGTGATGGAAAATTCGTAAAGGAATTTCAAACAACCTTTGAGTCTTCATTTTGGGAACTGTATCTTTTTGCTGCTCTGAAGGAATGGGGGCTGCCGGTCGACCTTCGTTACCACACTCCCGATTTTTTAGTCGGCGGCTCCGTACCATTTTGCCTCGAAGCGACGATCGCCAACCCTCCTGTTGGGGGCCAACCGGCATATGGTTTTTCGCAAGTTGATCTGCCCGCTAACTTTACCGAGTTCAATGTCGAGTCCACCTTGCGGATTTGCAATAGCTTTGACAGTAAAGTAAAAAAGTACAGAACCAATTACTCCAAGCTCGTTCATGTCCAGAACAAGCCCTTTGTTATTGGCATCGCATCGTTCGATCGGCCACACGCGCATTTCGCCTCTGGGCGTCCAATCCTCGCAGCTCTGTATGGTATGTACCATGATGAAGAGGCAACCCAATTCGGCGACACGCGCGTGCCGTCCTATAACGTCTCGGCTGCGCCAAAAACTCAAAACACACACATTGATGTAGGTTTATTTTGCGATGACAGCTATCCAGAGATATCGGCAGTCATTTACAGCAGTCTGGCGACATGGGGAAAAGTACGAGCTTTGGCCGATAATCCAAGAGCGATGACCGCCTACACCACCCTGCATCCCAATCATGGAAGCATCATGCCCATTGTACGTGGAGCAATGAAGAAAGATTACAGCGAGAATCTTATGGACGGCTTATTTGTGCTTCACAATCCTTTCGCCAAACACCCGCTTCCGCGTGGTCTCTTGGGACATCCGCGCCTCTGCGAAGTCACAATAGCCGATGACGGAGAACTCATAATGGAGGCACCAGATGACTTCTTGCTTTTGAGAATGCTGAACTCGATCATTCCGGTTTAATGAGTAGGGCTCGACGCGCGTAGGTGCAAACGGTGACGTTAATCAAACTCTCTGGGCTAAAGCGTAGAAATGAGAATCTTTGCCCCTTCTATTTGCCGCGATTTGATGGATCACGTCAACCGGTCGCATGATTGAACATTTAAATGGAGCGTTGATTTACTCTTTTTGAAAGTTCTTCAGCTGATTCTTTGCGCTCGGAGTAACGATCTACCAAGTAATCCTGACGGTCACGTAAGAGCAAAGTAAATTTCATCAGTTCCTCCATCACATCGACCAAGCGATCGTAGTAAGACGAAGGCTTCATACGCCCATTTTCGTCGAACTCGGTGAATGCCTTAGGCACTGAAGACTGATTGGGGATTGTCACCATGCGCATCCAGCGACCCAGAACGCGCAACTGATTCACCACGTTGAAAGACTGGGAGCCTCCACAGACCTGCATGACTGCCAAGGTTTTACCTTGGGTTGGACGTACTGCACCCATCGCCAAAGGCACCCAGTCGATCTGAGCTTTAAAAACGGCGCTCATCGATCCATGACGCTCCGGAGAACACCACACCTGCCCTTCCGACCACTGCATTAGCTCGCGGAGTTCCACGACTTTCGGATGGGTATCCGGAGCATCATCAGGCAGTGGTAACCCTGACGGGTTGAAGATTCGTGTTTCCGCATCGAAGTGCTCCAACAACCGCGCGGCTTCTTGGGTTACCAATCGGCTGAATGAACGCTCGCGGGTCGACCCGTAGATCAGAAGGATGCGCGGTTTATGCGTGGACGGCTCACGAGGAGTGAGTCGCTCCATGCTTGGGACGTCGATGAGATCTGCTTCGATGTTTGGAAAATGGTCTTTCATAGTGACTCCTGGCACCAGCGGGACATGGCCTACAACGTGCCGATGCGGGCTAGCTCAGTTTTAAGCTCTTCTGTGCTCAAAGTAGCGATAGGCAACGAAATGAAGGCGTTTACCCGCTCCTGGATTTTGCTCAGGGTTTGCTGGAATGCCGCCTCAATTTGCGCTTCAGATCCCGTAGCTTCAGAAGGATCTGCCAGCCCCCAATGAGCCTTGAGCGCCGGGCCGAAGAAAATCGGGCAGGCTTCGCCGGCAGCCCGATCGCAGACTGTGATCACGATGTCTGGTGGCGACCCTTCAAAGGCATCGGATGCTTTACTGCTAAGGCCTTCAGTAGGGATACCAGCTGCTTTGAGCGTTTGAATCGCTCGCGTGTTTACCCGGCCACTTGGGAAGCTTCCGGAACTGACGGCTTCCATTCCGTCAGGAGCAAGGTGATTGAACACCGCTTCGGACAAAATGCTCCGGCAGCTGTTGTGGGTGCACATGAATAGGACTTTCATCGTGATCTCCTGGAATCAAAAGCTGAGGCGCAAAGCCAAGGCGCTCAGGGTGGCAATGAGGATTGGAAGCGTGAGCACCACACCGGTCTTGAAGTAGTAACCCCAACGGATGGTGATGTCTTTTTTAGCCAGCACGTGCAGCCAGAGCAGTGTGGCTATTGGCGCAAACCACTTCGTGCGATGACGCCGCCAAAGGAAATCACCCCGTTCAGCGAAGTGCAATACGAATAGAAACGAAGATCGTCGATTGCTGGTTATGAGCAGGTCTATAGGCTATTCACTTGCACATCGACGCCTGATGAATGCTTGAGCTGCTGAAGCGAAAGAAACAAGTCTTAGCTGCGGGAACGGCCATCTCCGGCGGCTATCAGTTATTGTGTTTTTGAGATACTCCGTTCGTAAGCGTCTGCCAAAGTCACCTTGTATGACTCAGAACGGTATAAGCAGTCCTTCAGAAAGCCGTAGGACGGCTGATAATCCATGGCCTGACCTCATCCGGCGTCATGAAAAGCCTCGTTTATCGCGTTGAGCAAAGTAGCCCTTATAGGCGCGTCACCCTCTCACCTACCAATCCTCAAATACCCGAAAGTCATTCTCTCGGGCATTTGAGCATCCGGTAAAAAAACTTGTAACTCAGTTCACCTTGAACCGTCCCACCAGCCCCTGCTGTTGCTCGGCCAAGCGGGCTAACTCGCGGCTGGTGACGGCGGTTTGTTCAGCACCGGCGCTGACCTGGATAACCAGAGTGTTGATGTCGTTTACGTTGCGGTGGATCTCCTCGGCAACCTGACTCTGTTGTTCTGCCGCCGAGGCGACCTGTATGTTGCTGTCGCTGATGGTCGCGATGCCCTCGGCTATTTCTTCTAGCAACTCCCCTGCGCGCACTACGTTGCTCGCGCCTTCTTGAGCCTTCCCTAGAGTTTCCTGCATGGAAGTGGCGGCACGGTCGGAGCCGGATTGCAGATTGGCGATCATCTTCTGGATACTGACGGTGGAATCCTGAGTCTTTTTGGCCAGATTCCGCACCTCATCGGCGACCACGGCAAATCCACGACCCTGCTCACCGGCACGGGCAGCCTCAATGGCAGCGTTCAAAGCTAGCAGATTGGTTTGCTCTGCTACACCACGAATCACATCCAAAACCGAGGAGATGGAATAGCTTTCACCCTTGAGCTCCTCAATGATTCGGGATGTTTGTTCGGCCTGAACCTCAAGCCCTTTGATCAAGCTGATGGTGTTCTCGATTTCAGCCTTGCCCTGCATAGTGCTGGCATTAACGCGCTGCGACATCTCTGCGGCGTCGGTGGTGCTGCGCGCCACGTCTTTGACCGTGGCGCTCATCTCGCTGATGGCAGTGACCACCTGATCGGTGCCTTGACGCTGCTGGACGACGTTATTGCTAGTTTGCAGGGCCACAGCCGAAGACTGCTCGGCGGCGGTCGCGACCTGCGCCGTGGCACTCCCGATCTCACGGATCACTTCACCGATCTGTATGGCCATGTTATCCAGGTTACGCGAGATCTCGCCAAACTCGTCTCTGCCGGTGTAACGGGTTCTGGCAGTTAGGTCACGCGTGGATAGCGAAATAAGGGTGCGGTTCACGTCGACCACAGCGATTTTGATATTGCGAATAATCACCGAAGCGAGCCACAGCACCGCAATCAAAATCAGAATGACGGTGGCTATTGCGACATACAGACTGCGCTGGGCATCGGTACGCGCGACATTGGCTAGGCTCACGACCGTCTGGCCCAGTTCAGCCTCGACCTGAGCCATCATGTCGATACGGCTGGTGGAAAGGTTGAACCAGTCTTCGGGTTTGATATTAAGCGGATCGCCTAGAGGCGTATCAAATCCGAGTTTTTGCAGGCGAGCTACATCGACGGATGCGGGCTGTTGTAGAACCGCATCCAGCTTATTTTTGAACACGGCAGGAGCCCAGCGTTGAAAGGCCTCGAAATAGCCGGAGAACTCGCCCATGTTGCGGCTGAAACGTGACAACAGCGGCGCATCAAAACGGTTTTGGTTGAATGCCAGGCCAAGCAGTACACGCTCTCGACCAGAGCGCTCTTTCATGTCTACGAACTGATTGAGTGAACTCAGCCCACGCAGGATTTCCGGATCCTCAATGCTGGTTTCCAGTGAGTAAGAGAAGCCGATCAAATTTTTGATAAGATCGGTGAATCGGGTGCCGGACTCGCCGTTATTGATTGCGAGCGTGTCCACCTGCTGACGCAGTCCGGCCAAACCATCAATTGCGCGCAGCATCTTGTCAGGCGCGATAAGACCCTCGGTCGATTGCGCATGCATCGCGCTCACCGCACGGTCGGTTTCTTGGCGTAAGACTTTCAACTTGTCCTGCATCGTCTTACCACCGCTGCCCAGAAACACGCCGCTTGCGCCGCGCTCACGCTGGATAGTGGTTACTACGTCACTGAGTTTCTGCGCGGTGCCGGTAGCGGTGACCGCTCGGTTCATCTCGCTCAGTGTCTCTCGTTTGTCAGCTACAAAAATCCCGGCGAAGACCAGAAAGCCCAACAGGGGAAACATCAAAATAAGCAGTAGCTTTGTACTCAAAGGAGCATTTCTAAGCATGGCAGGCCTCAGGGCTTGAAGATGTTGTTTAAAGCTATCCAAGGCGAACGTTCTATGAAGTCGACGTCTGATAGAGCCCAGGATGGTTCAGTAGTAGCCTGCCGTAGCCAGTTTTTTCTCCGTTCGGAATGTTTCGGCTGAAACCAGCAAAGCTTTACCTGTATCTGCACAGGATTAGGGGCATGGTCGTCATGATTAGTTCAAAGTTGCTGAGCACCGGGAGCTACCCGTAAGACACTTGCTGACTCCTCTCTGAGCTATGCTGGGTCGTAGTCAAGGAGTCCATGTAGATGCCCGGTGAATACTCGCTGTCAGATGTTTTGGAAAGGATGTACCAAAACCAACTCGCTCTCGAAGCGGCGCTCATGGAGCTGACCCTCCAGGTGGAAGCCCAGGGATATGCCGAAATCGGCGACAACGTTCGTGGCGCGCTCTACACAATTGGCGAGAACGCGGGCCACATAAAACAAGGCTTAGCGCGTCTCAGCAAGCTCCCATGAGGCAGCCACTATTTGATTTTGATCTCAAGCGTGTGTCACGTGAGCACTACATTACCGGCAAAGCTGCGATCAATTTTTCACATCCTGAAAGCACGACGGGCGGGTGGCATTTTCTGTCGTATTTCGACCGGGAGGCTGGGGTCGTCAAGGTATCGTTGGCGGACATTCATTATCCAGATACCACCGACTTTTTTGGCGATGCGGGCGTAACTGACCAACTGTTTCAGCGTGGTTGGTCGGAAGGGGGGGCGAAAACTCTTTATGGCTGATCACTACCGAGCCGTAGCCGACATGATTGCGAAATGGGGCACTCAGCGGAACGAAACATTGCAGCGTTGAAATTGACGAGTGGTTTCCGGCGTCAAATGATAAAACGGTTGGTAGACCTTATTACTAATGAGATGCCGAAGATCTGCCATCGTGCAAAATCGGAGAAAGCTGAAATCTGGTTAAACTCGCAAACGAGCCGTTCTATTTGCAGGTAAACCAGGCATCGCCAGCAGCCCTCTTACACATTGCTTCAAGCTGATTTCCGGTCGCCGATGGTGAGTGAAGGAGGGGGTGTGGCAAGGACAATCACCCGCCCTGACTTGCAGGACTTACAGTTAGTTGGCTATTCGATTGAGGTTCTGTCAGTGGCACCCAGCGCAACCCCAGCCCCTTAATCAAATAGCGATTAGTCCGGTCAAAGTCCTGATCGTCCGAGACGGTGAAGCTGCCTGAGCGGAAGGATATGAGATTCATCTCCAACAAAAGAGTAATGGCCGGGCTGATGGCCGACCGAGGCACACCTGTCAGATCCATAATCCTGTCGTAGCTGACGATTGTAAGCCCATCGCGCCCTGTTAAATCTGCTTCAGAACGACGATCTTTGGTAAGTGTCCGGTAAAGTCATCTGGCTTTTTCCACGTTTTCGTTTATGACGGCCTACCGACAGGAAGGTCATCGAATATGCCTATCGGGAAAGTTCACATGCCATTGCTACCATTCCGATTTCAAACAAGTCAGTTTTGAAAGGGATTTCACCGATTTCTTGGAAACCGAAACCCTCATAGAATCGCCGCGCATTTGAGTTGGTCTTGAGTACGTCAAGCCACAGCATGCGTTCTCCGCGCTCTCTCGCTCGGCTGCAAATGAAGTGCAGGAGTTGTTTCCCATATCCTCGTCCTGCTTCGGATTTGAGAAAGTAAATTTTTTGAAGCTCCGCACCCAATTCACCAGTTAAAGGCGCAGGCGTTGACCAGTTAACTTTGGAAAAGCCTACGACCCTATCGCTTTCGTCTGAAGCTATAAGCCACAAATGGCAAGCGGAGGATTCGAGTGATTTGCCGAGCGAGTTAGGGGAAAAGTCTTGATTAAGAAAGTCTTGCATGCCGGAGAGAGACCAGATGTCCGAAAAATGCTCTTGGTAGGTCTCACAGCCGATTTCACGTAGAACATCTAGGTCGGCTTTAGTAGCTTCACGAATATTAATCATATTTCTCACCGGTATATTTGCATACACACGAGCATCAGACCCCGCGTAAGTAGCTAGATCGGCTGCCACCTATGCGGCAGCAATTTGTCAATTTCACTTGCCCGCTGCGTCGGTAGACGCGTGAGAACGTTTTTCAAATAAGCATACGGATCATGCCCATTGACCCGCGCAGACTGGATCAAGCTCATGATCGCCGCCGCCCTTTTGCCGCTGCGCAGCGACCCAGCAAACAACCAGTTCGACCGCCCAAGCGCCCACGGCCGGATCAAGTTCTCGATCTGATTGTTGTCGATGGGCACAGCACCATACCCCAGGTAGCGCGTCAGCGCTAACCAGCGTTTAAGGCTGTAATCCAGGGCCTTGGCCGTAGCCGAGCCCTCTGGGACAAGTTCTCGTTGCGCCAGCATCCACTCATGCAGTTTTTCAGCAATGGGCACCGCCGTCTCCTGGCGTAGTCGCCAACGGTCTTCATCGCTCATTTCCTTGGCGTGTCGCTCGACTTCGTACAGCCCACCAATCGAGTGAAGCGCCTGCTCCGCCAATTGGCTTTTGTTGGCTACATGCAAGTCAAAGAACTTACGGCGTGCATGGGCCATGCAGCCGATCTCGGTAATGCCCAGCTCAAAGCTGGCTTTGTAGCCGGCAAAGTCATCACAGACCAGCTTGCCGTTCCAGGTGCCCAAGAAATTACGCGCATGTTCGCCAGCACGGCTGGGGCTGAAGTCATAGACCACGGCCTTTAATGCCGAGAACGGCGTAGTGCTGTAGGCCCAGACATAAGCGCGGTGAGTTTTCCTCTCGCCGGGCGCCAGCATTTGTACCGGCGTTTCATCGGCGTGAACCACGCGCTGAGCCAGCACCACTTCGCGCAGCGCATCGACCAAGGGCTGGAGCTGCACGCCGGTTTGACCCACCCACTGCGCCAGTGTCGAGCGCGGTATGGCCATGTACCAGCACTTTCATGCGGGTAGCGCGGCGATTGGCAAACAGATAAGCGCAGTGCGGCCTCGCCGCACCGAACACCGCGATCACCCTGGCCAACGCCGTTTCAGTTCCGGCGCGCATATCCATGGGCTCGGTGGCGAGCCAGATGGCATCGATGCGGATCATCGCAACAGGTCTCGCAGAAAGGTCGAGCAGGCAGCGGCGCTTTCTGTTGGCCAGTTCACTTTTACGGTACCGCGTGGGTGTGGGATTTCGAGGCAGATCATGGACGGAATGATGTCCGATCGTGGCGCTGACGACGGCAAGGCCACGGGGATAAAGGCAGGTTGCAGGATGACAGTTCTCTGCGATTGCAGCCGAATCCATTTATGGACGAGGTTCGCGTTGAGACTGTGGCTCAGTGCGACGCTGGCAATCGACGCGCCGGGTTGGGCACACTCTTGAACGATTTGGGCCTTGAAGGATTTGGAGTAGGAACGGCGTTGTGGCTGCATGAAATACCCGCTTAGAAGGCTAGAACTGGTGCCCACTTAAATTTAAGTGCACACCATGTCTTGGCTTTGCGGGGCTGGGTAGATGACTTGGCCGGACGCTTACCTCCGTTCGAGCGCGCTGACTGCTCAGTGGACTGATTAAACTTGTTTTATCTGCCTAATCGGACTACCTAAATGACACCGTAGCGCCCGGGAGGAGCGTTGCTCGTCAAGAGAAGGGATCTCACTCTGTCGAATCGCAGCACAGGGCGTAAGGATCATTATCCAACACGACCGTTGACCTCGTTAACGATTGCGGCTGCTTCACCGGCAGAGGGAAACGAACCGGCACCGTGACAAGCTAGGGTACTTCGTGATCAGGCTTATTTGTTGTATACAACGGCATCAACGCTAACGTCGTGCGCAAATGGTTACTGCTTTCGGCAGGCGCTTAAGCCTGTGTAACTCCCTACAAATCGGACAAAAATATCGCCTCGTGTAAACCACTTTTTTTACTTGTTACCCTGCGTGGTTTACAGCGCAAAAATTAGGTTTACAAGATTGAGAATCGCCACTGAAAGCGGAAAGATTTTAATCTCTCCTTCTCGCTGAGGCTATCAGATAGCGATCGCCTGTTCAGTCGAATTGCACCCCATGCACAGAGCCTGAAAGTGAATGGGGAAGTCGACATAAGCCAAATCTGACTGATTTAGAGAAAATGAAATTATCACTTCGCCGGTTTCAAAAGCTCTTCCTGAGTTTTGGGATAACGCCTACGCAGTTTTGAAATGCCCTCGGCTACCTCAAGACGCTCGATCTCTTCAAGGACGTCCTCGAGCACCTTTGCAACAGAGCGATTGTCCTTTAATGCATAGCTACCGACCATCAGCGTTATTGGGTGCGTACCGAGCACAGCAGCGATGTCATCAAGCTTCTCAATGGTCGGAGCATACAAACCTCGCTCCAAGGTGCTGATGTACGTCCGACTGCTAAGGGTTGAAAAGTCCTCCTGCGTCCGGCCTTGTTTCACACGAAGCCACCGAAGAACTGTCCCGAAAGCACTTTTCAATTCCACTCTGCATGTCCTGCAAAAGGAACGATAAGGCGCTTTCGAACTGTATATGACTACAATGTATACTGTTCATTCCGAGGATTCGCCGTGTTCATAACCAATAGGCAGGCAGAAGTGAAAGGCTCTCGAGTAATGCTGGAGCCTGGTCACCAAGGTTGGCATTTTGTTCAAAAGAATCTGATATCACCTTGGTTTCATACAGCGATAGTCAGATGCGAGGACGGCCTAGAATTCCAAGACGTGGTCTTCGTGGATAGCTTGCAATCGCTAACGTCCCTTCTGGAGCTAACGGAAGCGGGAGTCCATGTGAGGTCGGTACAGTTGGTATCGCCTGGGTGGCTTAATGGCACCGGTGACTGGCACATGGATACATTGCTGGAGATCGCTCGTAGTCAGGATGGGAACTCACTGCGGTACTCCCTCCATGACGGCCGCCATTTCTATTACCCTGAGACACAGCCAGATGCCTCAACAAAATACAGTGTGTTAGTGTTTCCAACGAGAGAGGACGAGGGAGCGTAGTCTTCCGATTTTGATGCTCGGTTGTAAGACGCATGAAGTGCTTTAGCGATAGCCCTCGGATCGAATATCGTTAAGTAAAACAAGTTTCGCTCCATAAACGTTCTTTTGAACGTCTATCCGGGAGAACTTTTGATGCGAGCTCGGTGGTTCAAGCGAGTAATTGAATAGCAAGGCCATCAGCGATGAACCAGAATGAGCGTGGGAACGGTAGATACGATGGCCGATACCCCACCCACGAACATGCTGAAATATGGAATCAAGGTAAGCGCTCCGCAAATTTACGCGTTGCGTGGTTGGAGTGTTGAGCAAACTCTTGCAGACATCCAATTCGACGGATGGCTTGGCGTATCTAGTGCGCTCTATCCCGGCAATTTTCCTGTACCTTATTTGTATTGTCCCCAGTGGGCGCGCTATGTGATGTCGCCGAGGAAGCAGGTGCCGCTGGTGCCGCAGCCTTTAATACGGGTGCGGCTGGTTTTTTTACAGCAGGTTTTACGGCAGGCTTGGCCACGGTTGAAGCTGGTTTTTTCGCCGCCGGCTTTGCAGCAGGTTTTGCGGCAGGCTTGGCTACGGCTGAAGCCGGTTTTTTTGCCGCTTCCTTCGCAGCAGGTTTTGCAGCACGTTTGGCCATAGTTGAAGCTGGTTTTCTCGCCGGTTTCGCGACAGGCTTGGCTGCGACTGGCTTGCCGGCTCTTGGGGCAGCTTTTGAAACCTCTGCGAGTGCTGCAATCGGTTGTATGGTGAGTTCTACACCTATCGCGGTCATCAGTTTTCTTATGGTCTCAAACCGCGTTTTCGCACCGGCTTTCAGCACCTTATAAAGACTTTCACGATTTACCCCGGCATCCTTAGCGACTTTGTTTACGCCTTTAGCTTTTGCGACTTCTGCCAGAGCATGAATAAGACCTTCCGTATCACCAGCTTTCATACTTTCAGCCAAATAAGCCGCCATAGCTTCCGGGCTGTCTAGAAAACGCGAAGCTTCATAACGAGTCGTACCAGACGCGTTGAGGCTGAGGATTGGCATATCCTCGGGGTTGAATTTCGTATCACTCATATCATTGGTCTCTGAGCTCATCGAGGATCGCTTTAGCTCGCTTGATACCTCGCTTTTGATCGGTTTTATCGCTTCCGCTGAGCATCAAGAACTCAGCTTTCCCCGAGCGCACATAGTAAATTCTGTACCCAGGCCCTACAAAAACACGCATTTCGCTCACCCCATCACCCACCGGTTCGCAATCTCCAAAATTGCCATCACCGGCGCGATCCAGGCGGGCCAGAATGGCCGCTCTTCCTTGAACGTCCTTCACACCGTTAAGCCAATCCTCAAATTCGGGAGTTTGGTGGATCTCGTAGGGTTTTTTCTTATTGATCATAGTCCCATATGTAGCCATATGGCTACTCCCTGTCGGTGCGAAATTGAGCGCAGGTCAAGGTGGCTTCATTTGCCTGGTACTGGAGCCAAATTAATACCCTTGACTTCGTTTGGCGTGAAATTCTTTCACCTCATCCCACGTCATCTTGATGGCGATAGCCCTCGCAGACGACTCATCGAGGACGTAGACCTCCACGTCAGGATCACTGATCGGAGACACGAGCCTAAAGGGTTGCACCAAGCGGCCACTACCCACCATTCCATCCTGGCTGAAAATGACTGCTGGGCAATGATCTCCACTTTCAAATAACGCCTTAATCCCAGACTTGAGCCACTCCCAATCTACCTGCGCAGGAAAAGGTGGGCGGGTCGTATGGAGTACAACTGGAATAATTGAATCCACACCTTTGACAATGGCATCAGAGAAGCCTGAAAGGAGCTTTTCGTCAGAAATTGCATCAATCGCCATACTTATTGCCTCATCTTCTCCGAGATGGATGCCAGAGCCTAAATGCGGCTCTAGGAAAGCCATGAACTGAAGGAAGTCTGAAGATTGAAACATCTCACCTTGGCTACCCTCCGCCCGTGACAGAACGCCCTTGAGAATGCTACGCACGATACAAGAAGCTGCCCTAAGTTCATCCGAACAGAGGCAATCAATGGCTTGCTCACTCAGTAGATTGAAAAGCAGTGCATGACGGTAGCCAAGATCGAAGCACGCTTGGTGGAATGGATGCCGTTTACTGATTAGATCCACCCTAACCCACTGGGCAAGCTCCTCAGTGGCCACCAATCGCTCAGCCGGTTCATTGGACAGCATCGGCATTGGCGTAACGACTTCCTCAGTGATGTCATACATTTGCTTCATCTCAATCGCAAAGCGCAGCGCCTCCAATTGCGCCCACTCGACCATGGGCTCAATCCTCGCAGCATGCACTTTGTCCGGAGCGGCGTTGAAGGCGGCGACGGCCAGATCCCCAAGCACACGGCCAGTTAAAAACGCATCGCTGCACTTGATCACACCTCTAGGGAATGGTGCTCCCAGCGAGAGGTTCGCTACTAACGTCATCGCAACTGCAGGATCAGTCCAATCTAGCTGATTGAGACCAACGAATGGCATGTAGTTATTTCGAACGGCCGGGTTAGAAACAAATTCCCGGGCATGTTGCCCGAGACTCCCCCAGAAATCGAACCTAGTCGGCACGACTCGATTGCGGTACTGCCGAGTCTTCAGCTGCCAATGGAAATCTCCGCAAAATTCAGGATCGAAATGCTCTTTAAGCAGAGGAAATGCAGCCTTAGCAATGTCGTACACCGTCTGCGGTGTCTGGCCTAGAAGGTCATCCCTTCGATTGTGAAGGAACGTCGCAGCCGCCGAGTCCCTCTGTGGCAGGCCATGATCACGGCACCAGGCATGCATTGCATACGGATCAATGGCGGTAAGGGTAATGCACCATCGACCACGGCCAAAGCCATTGACATCACGCCAGAGCATCATAAAGCCATGCGAGCCTGCCCTGTCCCCTTCCCGAGCAATCACATCCATGGCGGTAAGCACTATTCTCGGAGGCCAGCGCTCATCGTCTTCATTTCCTCCAACGGAATCGATATCTCCTTGCTCGCTTTCGAGATCGTCGATCCCTTTATAGGCAAGATAAAGATCGATTGACGGGAGCGCTTCGACTGGGAGATTGGTACTGCCGGTCAGATGCCAAGCCTCAGGGAGGTGTGCTAGCAGACCAAACCCAGACTCATCGTTGGTCAACTTGAGTGCCAAATACTGCTTACCCGACCATGCGTTCATGCTCCCAACGGCATGCACGAGAAGCGTCGACCAGTCAGCCGCAACTACCACGAAGCAAACGTCGAAATCGCCCAAAAAAGGGAGCATATTCCGAAGCTCCTGCTCGTAGCCGGCAAGCTCTGTGACAGTTTGTCGCTCGGTTTCGCTGGCCCTTTTGACCTCAAAAACCACGAGCGTCTTCATCTCAGGATTGAAACAAAGGATGTCTGGGCGCAGTACCTCCCCTGTGGTCAGTGAGATACTTGTGTTGATCGAGATGATCTCCAGCAAGCTCAAACGACTCAGCACATGGTCTGCCGCCTCCGCTGACGCACGTCGAGAGATGTAATCGATACCAAAGGATGGAAGGAAACACTCCTGGTCTACCGCTTCCGTTAAGGAGGTGATCGCCTCTTGCCCCTGGATCGACTCAAGCAGTTCCTCCTTCTCAATGAGCTGTTGTAGCCAGGACACTACTTCGGATTCTGGGGGAAGCTTGACCTTGAACATAGTTCTTCCTTGAGTTGGTAGCAGACGATTGTAGTGGTCTATTGATTTCGGAACCGAGCCTCGTGCTATCGCCTGGACCAACGAGCAAGAGCGTCTTAGTCATGACGTAAGATTATTTTGCTGGCAGGTGTCTGCACGTCCCAATGATAGTGAGGGATTTCGATCCACGAGTCATCGCGACATACAGATCCTTGGCGTTAAGTGCGTCCGCATCGAGGATAACTGCATGGTCATATTCCAAGCCCTTGACCAGCAGAGTTGTTCCGATGAGCTTTTTATGACTGATAGGCCGTCCCGTATGCCTCATCTCGCGCTGATACGTGTTTGCAGCCTCTGCAAGAGTTGCCCCTTCACCGTCTACGTGCATCTTCAGCACGTTGAGGAAGCGATAAAGCAGGTCACGACGATAAGCCGACGTCTCTGGGTTGCTCTTCAAAGCCAGAAAGAATGCCTTGAGATGGCTGCTTGTTGGTTCGTTCAAATAGTCGTTCGCTGCTTTCAAGACCAAGGGGTATCTCGTCCCTTTGCGAAGATTGGCCACCTCGCCTCGTTTGGTGCCAGCCGTTAATGCATCTGCGACACCCGTGAGTTTGTCGACATTCCGTCACCATTTCCGGGCACTGACGGCGATGACCCCATTGCAGTACCAGAAATGTCTGCGCCTGAACGAGGCGCGCAGGCTCATGCTCATCGACGATTATGATGCTGGGACAGCTGCATTCACGGTCGGCTATGAAAGCCAACATCAGTTCAGTCGGGAATACAGCCGCCTGTTCGGGGCACCTCCGCTGAAAGATATATTGAAAATCCGAGCGATCGGCCCGTTGATCCAAACCGGCAGCATGCGCAACGGAAAGCCGTTGGAATAGGCAAAAAATCGGTTGGAACCGGATACCGCCTAATCGCCATACGCGACCCATGCTGCGCTGCCACACCTGTTGAAAGCAGCAGAAAAAGGTCCACGCAAGGTCGCGGATCTGGTCAACGTCAGTTCTGTGGGCGCATTCCAGATCAATCCGATCAACAACGTCTACACCTTGACCAAGGCTGCTGTGAACGGCTTCTCCGAATCACTTCGTCAAGAAGTCACTCAGCGCCATGTGAGAGTAGGCGTGATTGAGCCAGGTTCAGTTTCCACAGAGTTGGCATCACACAACAAGCCTGAGGTTGTCGACAGTATCCTCGCCCCTTTCTTCAGTGAGATACAGACTCTGGAGCCGGAGGATATTGCTGACGCGTTGGCTTACATGGTGACCCGCCCACGCCATGCTTCCGTAGCCAAGATGTGGGTAGGGCCGACCGAACAGGTCTGATCCAAAGTAACGCATGCGCAGTGAGGGCTCTAAGATGGGGCCTTGCTCACGGCCCCGAGGTGACGGACCAGACGGTTATGACTCGGCTGGTGATCAGTTGAAATTGATAGCGACCGGATTTCGCTGACCCCGTTGCTCGGGAACCTGGCGCCACGCAAACAAATGTGCGACCGCTTTTGGCTGTTGCTGCCTGCGGTGTACCTCTGTGGCAGCTGCATGAAGTACAAGAGGTGCTGTCTCGCGCAGCATTCTTTAGTCATGTGGAGAGCACTTTCGTAGGCTGCACGGAAAGTACTTTCTCAATCGCATCCCGAAACCCAGGCTTATGTATTGTTCTGCCTTTGCCATCGACAACTTCTCCCCGACTACCGATTGAAAACCCCAACGGTGCGAGCACAGCCGGATCAATAGCGGCCTTGAGGGCGTAGAGGTCGGCCTCGTTCAGGTTTGATTGTCTTGAGACACTCTGAACCTGGCTTCCTCCGGCACCAAAATAGATCGGCGCACCGCACATTTTTTCTTGCCGAGCGATCTTAGCTTTGATGGTGCGCAGCTCCTTAGCCAGCAAGGCGACACTCAGACGCAAAGCCGGATCCGCAATGCTTTCGACCCAGTCATTCGGGTATGACTTCTCATTGGCCCTGCCTGCGACAGAGATCATTTTCCAAGCTTGAATCAATTCCCGGTAGTGAGCCCCCGTTGAGTTGACGATGGATTTTTCACCAGGCACAGGGAGCCCGCGATCCTGACCAAGAGTGATGATTGTCTTATAGGAAAAATCCGAAGATCCGCGCTCATGTAATAACCGACAAACTTCGTTTAAAGACTCTAGACTGCGCTTTCGCCGCGCATCGCGAGCTTCATAAAATAGCCGCTCATAAGTACTCTGCGGAGAAACTTGTTTGTCATCCATAAACCGAAACCTCATGAGAAATCTGTCGAACACTATTGGGCTTAGAAAGTAATTGGCGTACCTCGGTCGAAACTCGTGTCAGTTCTGGTTCGTTTGCATCTACATCAAGCAACATCAGGTCTCCAGAAAACAGTTCATCGATTTTTTCCCAGGAGCCAAGGCGCTGTAGCAGAAGCCGGTTCAGTTCATTGGCAACGACCAATTTCTGTTCACTGTTGAGTTTAAACATGGCAGGGGCGAGATTATTGTTTTCGGCCATCCGATCAATAGCGTCAGCAATCAGTGGTACAGCACGCGAGGGATTGGCTGATTGATAGATAGTAGCGTTCTGGCAGATTTCTGCGAGCAGGTGGTACGAAGTCGTAGATTCTTGATAAGCGACGCCCATTTCATGTATGTCTCCCGAAATAACCAGTCTGATATCGTCGCTTGAATTCGACTCATTCTGATTGATCAATTTCAGGCAGCTCGCAACATAGCCGTGGATGGCTGCGTAATCACTCAGAAATACGTCGAGCTTTCCGGCGCTTTGTTGTTGATTCGCCACTGCAAATTTACGCTCTTGCTCGCGTGGAAAGGACGTACCAGCCTGGCAGGCATCGTAGTGTTCCTGCTCCAGATTATCCAGCCTCTCCGTATAATCCTGATAGCGGGCGCTTTCCGTAGTTATCTCCAGCGCGATTTCGTTTGCAAGCGCGACTAACCCTCCCAGGAACGGCACGCCAGTGACAAAGAATCGGCATCGTGTGCAGTTTTTCTGACCTAGGTAGCCAGCCTCTACGGGGCTGTATATATTCTCAGTTTGCCGTTCGATAAGAACTTCTCCCCCCATATTGCAGGCTGCAGCCGATTTTGGGCAAATCCCCCAATCGAACACGATGCAGGCACTCGTTGGAGTTTCAGACTCGATCAACGAGCGATTTCCATCTGTAGCAATTAGTTGCCCGTTCAGGGCGTTAAGACCGCGGACTCTGATCGCATCAGCACTGCGTTCTGTTGCTCTCTGTGCAGCAGTTTTCTCAACTTCCCCCATAGGTCTACGCATTTGCTCACTATTGAGTTTTGTATAATAAATTGTCATTACCAGCGATGCATGACCGACCAATTTAGAGATAAGATGAATAGGCGCGTTGCCATCAACAATAAACGCCGTGATCAGACTAACACGCAGGCTATGCGGTGTATAAGGACTAATGAATCGATTCCCCCTACGATCTAGCTTGGCCAAATCCTCTCCTTTCCGCTGAATCTTGTAAAGCAACGCAGGCAACGTTTGAGCAAAGACAGCTGTCGGCATAAACGGTTGACCCGACGCGTCCATACGAAATAGGAAACACTGATCTTTCCGTGCTGTAAGTATTTTCACATTTGTTTCGGCTTTAAGCTTTATCGAAGTCCACGGTGTCGGTGCTAAAATAGGGTTGAACTTCGCTTGCCAATCGCGCAACAGCAAGAACCAATAAACAAGATCATCAGGAATCCAGTCAACGTCGTAGCCGCCGATTTTTTGACCGGTCTTATTACTGGTAACATGCAACTTCGGGGCGCTATTGTCTCCACGTTGCACAGCGGCTTGTGGACGACGATTCTTGCTTCGTTTTCTAGGTAGATTGCTACCGTTTTTCTTCCAACTTAGCAAGCCACCATCGTCGAGAACAGCGATTTCTTCATCCGCTTCACCGCTGTCGAGCCAGAGAATCTGCTGCCCTCTGAGTGGAAAACGCAATAGCGTGTAAAGTGCGACAAAACGTACTGGCGACCAGATTTGGAAAGAACCAGCCTTTGGGAATTCCCGATATATGCAATTGGGGTCGCTACGGTCAATCATCAACTCATCAACAGAAATCCAATCAATACGACTAGCGAAGAATTCGTGTAGGTGCGGCAAATCCTTTAATGTCGGCCTCGTTAGCATAGCCGCCTCGCCGTTGGGTACAAGAAAATTGCGGGCACGCAAGATGTATTCGTATCCCAACGGCGGTTTAGTCGACTGAGATGGTCGATAGCTTGAAAGACTTTCCTCATATCCTGCAAGAGCTGTGCTGAAAGGATTTCGGTATTCCCTAAGAACTATTCGCTCACCATTGTCCTCATCAGTACAGTCCGCCAATAGCAGCCATTCAAAAAATCTTGAAACGCAAAAATGAACCTTCTTCTTCGCCGATTCAGCTTGTGCCTCGATCATCTGCTGGTATTTCAAAACGTTAAACGGATTGGCTCGCAGCAAAAGATACTTGGAGTCGTCAGGCAAGCCCAGTGGCTTGATGTAACCATTCAATAAAGCCCTGATGGACGCTCTTTTTCTCGTAATTGCCGTTTCATTCTTCAACCACCGATCAACATCTGCAGCAATATTTGGATAATCGGAAGTAGGATCGATTGGCCTTCCATTCCCTATATATTCATACCAGTTTGTCCAGCCGCAATCGTGATATGTCCTTTCAGGTACGGCATGTAGCCTTGGGTCTTCCTGATAGCGCAAACTGTAATCAGTTGAATTTTTTATACCCATTGCCCGACATACGATCTGCGCCTCAGCATACGAGTATACCTTTTCTTTTCCCAGGAATTCTAACCAACCTGTCCAGCCCGTATTGGCGTACGTCATATTAGGGGTTGAAGGGAGCTTTGGATCTTCCTTATAGCGGATACCGTAATCAGCACCGTTTTTTATGTCCATCGCCCAACACGCTGCCTGTGCCTCTTCATATGAGTACCATGGCGACCTTTCCTTTCCGAGAAAATCGAACCAATCCTTCCAGCCAGTATTGGCATATAAAGTGTCGGGCCTGCCAGGTAATTGCGAGTCTTCCCGATATCGAATGTTGTAGTCAACTTTGCTCGTAATTCCCATGTTTTGAGTGGCTGCCTGCGCATCGGAATATGTAGTGTAAGGGTTGGACTTTTCGTTTCCTAAAAAATCGTACCAGTCTATCCAACCGGAACTTGCATAAATCACACCTGGTGAAGCAGGCAGTCTGGGGTCCTCGTGATAACGCGCTAAATGATCTTCTCGAGTCTTAATACCTAACTTTTGAGCAGCTGCCTGCGCATCGGTATATGTCTCATATGGATTGGTTTTTTCGTTACCCAGAAATTCATACCAGTCTATCCAACCGATATCTGCATAAATTACACTTGGTGAGGCCGGTAGTCTTGGGTCTTCGCGATAGCTGGCCGGGTAGGCTTCACTTTTTTTTATTCCAAGCCTTCTCACCGCAGCTTGCGCCTCTGAATATGTTTTGTATAAACTGGGCTTTTCCCGCCCTAAGAATTCATACCAGCTTACCCAACCGACCGTAGCATACTGTCTATAAGGAATAGCAGGCAGTTTCGGGTCTTCGCGATAACGAGCATTGTATTCAGCCCCGCTCTTAATCCCCAGTTTTTTAGCAGCCACCAGCGCTTCAGAGTAACTATAAAAATTTTTCTTGCCCAAAACTATTACTCTCTGACAGATTTCAGAAAACCAGAAACAAAGTGCTGCTCGGATAGCTGCGACTCCAACTCGATCATACGACTGCGTAAATCTGATGATTTTGGCTCGGTATACGTTTTGCTTGACTCCATTGATTTATGATGCATGGCAGTTTTAATAATTAATGCAGGTACTTCGGCGTCAGCCATGCGCTGGCCGTAGGAATGCCGATGACCGTGTGGCGTCGTGCCACGTAATTTCCCGTATTCAAGGCCGATTCGCGTGACCGCAAGTTTGTGAGACTTACGGAACATTAAATGCGAATAACAACGCCCGGCATTGTTAGTAAAAGCATATGGGTGGTCGGCGCCTGCTTTTGGCTTTACTCGCTGTTTTAGGTGATAGTCGCGCCAGAGCCGGGCAAATGCCTCCCCGGCCTCATGCGGAAAGAAATAGACCTCAAAGCACTTTCGACTTTCATCTGTAATGAGAGAATCTTTCCAACCAAGAAAAAGTGGGTCATTTGATTTAACTAAGCGATTGCGCGGAAGCAGGCAGAATCGTTTTTGTAGGTATGTTGCTCGATTTGATTTTCCGTCCGGGGCCCGCCCGTATTCTGGATGATACACCCGCACGATAATCTGCCCATTTTCCAAAGTAACATCGTCATTCCACAATGAAAGTGCTTCAGACAAACGCAGGCCTCCATAGTGCATAAGCAGCGTTATAAGTACGTTTCGGAGGTCTATAGGACCGCGACCATCTCTTGCCCGCCTACGAAATCCATCGGTGAGCAGTAGATCGAGTTTTTCCTCTGGAAAGTCTTTTGCAGGCGTCAAATTACTTGTCGTCACGCCCCGACTGCGAACCATTCTGGATTGGTTCGTTTGCGACGTAGCGTTCCACAGGTGCGAGAGGAATGCATTGTCCCTCTTGTGGGTATAGGCAGCCCAATTGAGCCGCTGCTCAGGCCGGGTGGCTTGTCGCCAGGGATTTAGCTGAAGCCCGTCATCTTCGTTGATAATTGAGAGCCAGTCCGTAAATCTGGTTATATGTCCAATAATTTTGTTGGCATCTTCAGGCTGTCGTGCACACCACAGAAGACCTGAATTATCGCGATCGCCTTCGATTGTTCCGGTGAAGAGCGAGCTTGAAAACTCCATAAACAAATGCCTTGGTTTATCAAATACGTATCGATTTGCCTCCATATAATCGAGCAGCAATTGAACCGAAAGAGTGCTCGCATCCTGCCAAGAACGGCTTTTATGTCGATTCAAGTAGATGTACTGAGCGAATTGTGCAAGCACTCCAAATTCCGTGAACACTACTGGCAGCACGGTCGGACGTCCGCTGGCATCACCAACGATCGATCGGTATTCGCGATGAGATGAATCAAAGAAAGTTTTCATCATAATTCTCGTAAACGGCTTTTGGATGTTTGGGACTTTTTGGGGCTAATTCTATTAGACGAAAGCCCGCAATCATGCGGAATTGACAGGCAATTTTTACTTTTATGTCGCCAGAAGCAGCGTAATTCAGCTTTTTTTGGGGTTAAGATAGGGATAACTAACCACAAGGCATCTGAGCCATGTGAAAGTCAAAATGTGGGAGGGGGCTTGCCCCCGATAGCGGTGTATCAGGCAAAAATCCATTAGCTGATACACCGCCATCGGGGGCAAGCCCCCTCCCACTTTTGATTGCATTGCCAATTCAAAAATCGAACAAGAAAGGACACCCTCCATGCGCGCACTCGCCGCCTTGAGCCGCTTCGTCGGCAATACCTTCGCCTACTGGGTGTTGATCTTTGCCGTCGTCGCATTTCTCCAACCCAGCTGGTTCCTCGGCCTGAAAAGCGCCATCGTCCCACTGCTGGGCCTGGTGATGTTCGGCATGGGCCTGACCTTGAAACTCGAAGACTTCGCCGAGGTCGCCCGCCATCCGTGGCGCGTCGCCCTGGGCGTGGTCGCGCATTTTGTGATCATGCCCGGCGTGGCGTGGTTGTTGTGCCAGGTCTTTCACCTGCCGCCGGAAATTGCCGTTGGCGTGATTCTGGTGGGCTGCTGCCCAAGCGGTACGTCATCCAACGTAATGACCTGGCTGGCCCGTGGCGACCTGGCACTGTCGGTGGCCATCGCCGCCGTCACCACCCTCCTCGCCCCGCTGCTCACCCCGGCGCTGATCTGGCTGCTGGCCTCGGCCTGGCTGCCGGTGTCGTTCATGGAGCTGTTCTGGTCGATCCTGCAAGTGGTGCTGCTGCCAATCGTGCTCGGCGTAGTCGCGCAACGCTTGCTGGGTGATCGGGTTCGTCATGCGGTCGATGTGCTGCCACTGGTCTCGGTGGTCAGCATTGTGATCATCGTGGCTGCCGTGGTCGCCGCCAGTCAGGCGAAGATTGCCGAGTCGGGCCTGTTGATCATGGCCGTGGTGATGCTGCACAACAGCTTCGGCTACCTGCTCGGCTACTTCACCGGGCGCCTGTTCAAGTTGCCATTGGCGCAACGCAAGTCGTTGGCGCTGGAAGTGGGCATGCAGAACTCCGGGCTCGGCGCCGCGTTGGCCAGTGCGCACTTCTCGCCACTGGCGGCGGTGCCCAGTGCGCTGTTCAGCGTCTGGCACAATATTTCCGGGGCGTTGCTCTCGACTTACTTTCGACGCATGAGCGAGAAGGAAGATCGCCGCGCGCTGGAGAATACCCCGCCCACTTGATCGACCGGCCCATGTTCGGCACTCTTGGCACCTCGCGGGGACGACCCCGCGACGCCAATGCGCGTTGACTCCGGGGACGACCCCGCCTGAAGAAGCGAGGTCATCATGTCCTGGATCATTCTGTTTTTCGCCGGGTTGTTTGAAGTCGGCTGGGCCGTCGGCCTGAAGTACACCGACGGCTTCAGCAAGCCCCTGCCCACCGTACTCACTGTCGCCGCCATGGCCATCAGCCTTGGCCTGCTGGGGCTGGCGGTGAAAGAATTGCCGTTGGGCACCGCCTACGCCGTATGGACCGGCGTGGGTGCGGTGGGCACGGTGATCGCCGGGATTATTCTGTTTGGGGAGTCCATGGCGTTATTTCGGTTGGCCAGCGTGGCGTTGATCATTTGCGGGCTGATTGGGCTCAAGATCAGCGCGTAGGCCGCTACCGCCATCGGGGGCAAGCCCCGTCCCACATTTTGAATGCGCTCACAAATCAAAAGTGGGAGGGGCTTGCCCCCGATGAGGCCAGTCCCTCCAGCACAGAACTACCTGACACTCCCCCGCAGAACACCGACCACAGCCTGCAACTGCGCAGGCGTCGCGTCCTCTGTACGAACAGGCTCCCCCGCCACCAGCACCACCCGCGACCAGATCCGATGAAAGAACCCCTTGTTCGGATCGCGACTGAAAAAACTGCCCCACAGCCCCTGCAACGCCAGCGGAATCACCGGCACCGGCGTCTCTTCCAGAATGCGCGTCACGCCACCGCGAAACTCATTCATCTGGCCATCGCCGGTCAACTTGCCTTCCGGGAAGATGCACACCAACTCGCCTTCCCTCAGGTACTCGGCAATCCGCGCGAAGGCCTTTTCGTAGATCTGGATATCTTCGTGACGCCCGGCAATCGGAATCGCCCCGGCGGTGCGGAAGATAAAGTTGAGCACCGGCAAGCGGTAGATTTTGTAGTACATGACAAAACGAATCGGCCGACGCACTGCGCCACCAATCAGCAGCGCATCGACAAACGACACATGGTTGCAAACGAGCAAGGCCGCGCCTTCATCCGGAATCCGTTCCAGGTTGCGGTGCTCGACGCGGTACATGGAATGGCTGAGCAGCCAGATCATGAAGCGCATGGTGAACTCGGGCACGATCTTGAAGATGTAGGTATTGACCGCGATGTTGAGCAGCGACACCACCAGGAACAACTCGGGGATCGACAGCTTGGCCACGCTCAGCAGCAGGATCGACACGATGGCCGACACCACCATGAACAGTGCATTGAGAATGTTGTTGGCCGCGATCACGCGCGCACGCTCGTTTTCGGCGGTGCGCGACTGGATCAACGCATACAGCGGCACAATGTAAAAGCCGCCGAACACGCCCAGGCCGAGGATATCGAACAACACCCACCAGGCCTGCCCGTAGCCGAGCACCGCCAGCCAGTCGTTGGCCTGGATATTCTGGGGGAAGCCGCCGGAGTGCCACCACAGCAGCAGGCCGAACACCGTCAGGCCGAACGAGCCGAACGGCACCAGGCCGATCTCCACTTTACGTCCCGAGAGCTTTTCGCAGAGCATCGAGCCCAGGGCGATCCCCACCGAGAACACGGTGAGGATCAGGGTCACGACGGTTTCATCGCCATACAGCCATTCCTTGGCGTAGGCCGGAATCTGCGTCAGGTAGATCGCGCCGACGAACCAGAACCATGAATTGCCGACGATGGACCGCGACACCGCCGGGGTCTGTCCCAGGCCCATGCGCAACGTGGCCCAGGATTGGGTGAAGATATTCCAATCCAGGCGCAATTGCGGCGTGGAGGCCGCCGCCCGTGGAATGCTGCGGCTGGCCAGGTACCCCAGCACCGCCACGCCGACAATCGCCACGGCCACTACCGGTGCGTAATGGGTGGACGACATCATGATGCCCGCGCCGATGGTGCCGGCAAGAATCGCCAGGAACGTGCCCATTTCCACCAGGCCGTTGCCGCCGACCAACTCATCGTCGTGCAGGGCCTGGGGCATGATCGAATATTTCACCGGGCCGAACAGCGCCGAGTGGGTGCCCATGGCGAACAGTGCCAACAGCATCAATTCCAGGTGATTGAAGAGAAAACCGGTGGCGCCCACGGCCATGATCACGATTTCACCGAGCTTGATCGCGCGGATCAACGCGTCCTTATTGAATTTCTCGCCAAACTGCCCGGCCAGCGCCGAGAACAGGAAGAACGGCAGGATGAACAGCAAGGCACACAGGTTGACCCAGATGGAACGGTCGCCTTCGATGCTGAGCTTGTAGAGAATCGCCAGAATCAGCGACTGCTTGAAGATGTTGTCGTTGAAAGCGCCCAAAAGCTGGGTGATGAAAAACGGCAGGAAACGCCGTGTGCGCAGCAAGGTGAATTGTGAGGGGTGGCTCATCGTCCGTGTTCCTGCGTGGCCTGTTATTAGTCAGGCCACGACTTTACCTAATCCCGCTTACTTATTCGCTAGCCCCGCAATGCATGGCGAAACAAAAAGCTCGCCTTTGTAGGCGCCCTGCACCGTGCGTGTGGCCACGATCAGCCACATAAGCGCAAGAGCCACCACCAGCACACTGCCCAATACGCTGAAGAACCCCAGGTGCAGCACGCTGGCAAGCTTGAGCGTGGCCAGCGCGTAAACCCCAAGCGGAAAGGTAAAGCCCCACCAGCCCAGGTTGAACGGAATACCGCCGCGCAGGTAACGCAGGGTGATCAACACCGCCATCAACATCCACCACAAGCCGAAGCCCCACAGGGTGATGCCGGCCACCAGGCCGAGCCCGTTGGCCATTTCGCCGACTCCCGGCAGGCCATTGGCGGCAAAGATCGCCGGCGCATCGCCGCCCAGCAGCAACATGCCCAGGGCACCGGTGCCGATAGGGCCCAGCGCCAGCCAGCTCGAGGCCGCCATATTGGCGTGGGGCAGTTTATGCAGGGCCATGCGCAGCATCAGGATGGTCAGGATGCTGAAGGCGACCGGCAGCGAGAACGCCCAGAGTACGTAACTGGTCACCAGCATCACCAGTTGCCCATGGGCATCGGCCAGGTACGGCGCCAGCAGGCCACCGCTGGCGGCGGCGACTTCGGCGGCCACCACCGGGAGCAGCCAAACTGCGGTCATCTGGTCGATGCTGTGTTCCTGGCGGGTGAACATCATGAACGGAATCAACACACCGCAGGCCAACGCCATGGCCACGTCCAGCCACCACAGGGCTTCGGCCAGGGGAATCACAGCGCTGCCCCAACGCGGCAGGCCGAACAGCAGCAAACCATTCAGAATGGTGGCCAGACCCATGGGGATGGTGCCGAAAAACATCGAGACCGTGGAATGCCCGAAAATCCGCCGCGCCTCGTGGAAAAACATCAGCCAACGTGCGCCATACAGCACGCTGAACAAGACGAACAGGCCGATGGTGAACATCCACAGGCCTTCGGCGACCGCACGCAAACCGGGCAGATTGACCGGCAGTTGCGCCAGGGCCAGCGCCAGCACGCCGGTCCCCATGGTCGCGGCAAACCAGTTCGGGGTGAACTGGCGAATCACTTCCCGGGGGCGGGTCAGGTGGCTGAAGGGTTTATAGCTGATGCTTGTCGAGCAGGTCATGATGGCAATCCTCTTCCTCGCATGAGGTTGCAGCCATCATAGATGGCGTATCGAATATCTATATAACGGGTAATATCTCTAACAGTTATCTGTTTTACAGATGTTCGGCACTGGCGTGCGCTGCCATGACAGTCCGGCCAAGGCACCCACGGCGAGCAGAATAATCAGCGCGCCGTACGCATCCGTGGTCGCGATCAGACCGAATTCGCGACTCAGGTTACCGGCCAACAGCGCCGGCAGGCAGAACGCCAGGTAACTCAGTACATAGAACGCCGACATCAAGCCCGCTCGCTCGTGAGGCAACGCCAACCCTACGATGCTACGCACACTGCCCATGAACCCGCCGCCGAAACCCAGGCCGGCAACCACACTGGCCGCAAAGAACAGCCACAGGCTGGCACTTTGCACAGCCACCAGCAACAGTGCCACGCCGGTCGCCAGCAGTACCGCCGACAGCCGCATGACCTTGTCCGCAGGGTGCTCGCGCAGGCTGTAGATCATCACCGCACCACTGAGGGTGATCACCGCCACCAGGCCACCGCCGATCAGGTGCGACGTCGACCCCGTCGCGGCCCGCACCAGGGAGGGCGCCAGGGATGAAAAGAACCCTCCCAACGCCCATACCGCCACATTCAGCGGCATGGCCAAGGCCAGGGCACGGCGTGCCTGCTTCGGTACATGCAGAGTCGGCGCCAGGGACTTCAAGGCCCCCGGAATGCGGCTGACGGTTTCCGGCAAGCGCCAGACATACAACGCCTGAAGCACCATCAATCCGAGCAGGGCGAAGTAGATCAGTTGGGTCGGCCACGGTGCGTATTCCACCAACAAACCGCTGCCCAGGCCGCCACTGGCCATTCCCAGCATGGGCGCGAGACTGTTGAGCATCGGCCCGCGCAGGCGGTCGGTGTCAAGCAACGTCGCACCCAGGACTGCCGTCGCCGTCCCGGTGGCGAAACCTTGCAGCGCGCGCGCGGCAATCAAGTAGGCGGTGCTGTCGGCGTTGATAAACAGCAGCATCGCCACGATATTCAGGACCAACGCGACGAAAATCACCGGCTTGCGCCCGACATAATCCGACAGCGAGCCCACCGTCAGCAGCGCCGCCAGCAGGCTCACGGCATACACGGCAAAGATCAGCGTCAGCATCGCTGCGGAGAAATGCAGGTTGTCCTGATACACCTGATACAGGGGCGTCGGCGCGCTGGAGGCGGCGAGAAAGGTCAGTACGGTGATGACCAGGAATGTCAGGCTGGAACGTTGAGAAAGGTTGCTGGGCATAGGCTTGCTGGACATAGGCTTGCTTGACATAGGCACGCTCCGCTAAAGCTAATATTTTGCTTTTGTGAAGTGTGCTACCCGTCGACGCTTAAAGCAAATTCTTTGTGTTAAGGTTTTATCCATGGCGATCAAAGAAGGCCTTCGCCCGGGGGGCCGTAGTGCCCGGGTACAAGAATCGGTGCATTCGGCCGTCCGCGAACTGCTGCAGGCCCATGAACGCGCCACCATCACCGTACCGATGATTGCGACACGCGCGGGCGTCACCCCCTCGACCATATACCGTCGCTGGGGCGACCTCTCCGCCGTGCTGGCTGACGTAGCCCTGGCACGCATGCGCCCGGACACCGAGCCGGCCACTACCGGCAGCCTGCGCGGCGACCTGCTGGCCTGGGCTGAGCAATACCTGGACGAAATGAGTTCGGAGCCCGGGCGCAACATGATGCGCGACGTGCAGTGCAGCCTGACGCCGGGGTATTGCGTGAGTATCTTGAGCGGGCAATTGCAGGTCATTGTCGATCGTTACCCGGAGCAGGCAGTCCCCAGCGTGGACCGCCTGATCAACCTGCTCGCGGCGCCCACGGTGTTTCGTATTCTGTTTTCGACAGAGCCCCTGAGCGTCGAAGAGCTGCATGCCCTGATCGACCTGGCACTGCAAGTCTGAAGGCCTGACACAAAACCAAATGTGGGAGGGGGCTTGCCCCCGATGGCAGTGTGTCAGCCAGCTGATCTGCAACTGACACACCGCTATCGGGGGCAAGCCCCCTCCCACATTTTCAACCGCGTTTAACCAGTATTACGTCCGCATCCCACGCCCGCTCACCAGCAATCGCGTGCATCCGACGTACAAGACGATGGTGGCAACGATCATGAAGGTGATCGCCACGCTGATCTTGATATCCGACACTCCCAGGATGCCGTAGCGGAAGGCGTTGACCATGTGCAGCACCGGGTTGGCCAGGGACACGGTCTGCCAGAACGGCGGCAGCAACGTGATGGAGTAGAACACCCCGCCCAGGTAGGTCAGCGGCGTCAGCACAAACGTCGGGATGATCGAAATATCATCGAAGTTGCGCGCAAATACCGCGTTGATGAAGCCTAGCAGCGAGAAGATCGTGGCCGTCAGTACCACCACCAGAATGGTGACCCCCAGGTGATGCACTTGCAGGTGAGTAAAGAACAACGACAGCAAGGTCACGATCACGCCCACCATCAAGCCGCGCAGCACGCCGCCCAACGTGTAGCCGATCAGGATCGTGTGCGGCGACACCGGTGAAACCATCAGTTCTTCGATGGAGCGCTGGAATTTGCTGCCAAAGAAACTCGACACCACGTTGCCGTAGGAGTTGGTGATCACCGACATCATGATCAGGCCCGGCACGATGTACTCCATGTAAGTGAAGCCACCCATGTCACCGATCTGCCGACCGATCAAGTTACCGAAGATCACAAAGTACAGGACCATGGTGATCGCCGGTGGCAGCAGGGTCTGCGGCCAGATTCGGGTAAAGCGCTTCACCTCGCGGTAGACGATGGTCTGAAGCGCGACGAGGTTGGGTTGCAGTTCGGAACTCATACCGCCACCTTCGCCAGATTTTTCTCCACCAGGGACACGAACAACTCCTCAAGGCGATTGGTTTTGTTACGCAGGCTCGTTACCTCGATGTTCTGAGTCGCCAGTTGGCTGAACAGCGCAGTGATGCCCATGGCTTTGTCCACCTGGACTTCAAGCGTGTGGCTGTCCACCAGACGGCTTGGGTAGCCCAACAGTTGCGGCGGCGCCGACAGATTGTTCTTCAGGTCGAGCAGGAAGGTTTCCACATGCAGCTGGCCCAGCAGGTTACGCATGCTGGTGTTCTCGACAATGGTGCCGTGGTCGATGATGCCGATATTTCGGCACAGCTGTTCAGCTTCCTCGAGATAGTGCGTGGTGAGGATGATGGTGATGCCCTTCTCGTTCAGCTCGGTGAGAAAGGTCCACATCGAACGACGCAACTCGATGTCCACACCCGCGGTGGGTTCGTCGAGGATCAGCAGGCGCGGTTCATGCACCAGTGCGCGGGCGATCATCAGGCGGCGCTTCATGCCACCGGACAACGAGCGCGAAGGCACGTCACGCTTGTCCCACAGGCCCAGTTGGGTCAGGTACTGCTCGGCGCGCTCCTTGGCGACTTTCATAGGGATGCCGTAGTAGCCGGCCTGCGTCACGACGATGTCGAAGGTCTTTTCAAACTGGTTGAAATTGAATTCCTGGGGCACCACGCCGATCGAGCGCTTGAGCGCCGCCGGGGACTTGTCCAGGTCATGGCCAAAGATATTCACCGTGCCGCTGGTCTTGTTGACGAGGGTCGAGAGGATACCGATGGTGGTGGATTTGCCGGCACCGTTGGGGCCGAGCAAGGCGAAGAAGTCACCTTCGGCAACGTCCAGATCGATACCACTCAGGGCCTGGAAACCGTTGCCGTAGGTTTTGGTTAGCTGCCGGATGGACAGAGCGGAACTCATATCTGATTACGCACCAAAGAAAAGAATAGAAACAATAGATGAGGGCACACCGCAGGTAGTTCAACCTGCGATGAGGTGCGAGCATGGTGCGTGCCCGCGCTGCACAAGTACAGTCACCCGTATTAATAGTGTGTATTAAGTCAACGCGGTCATCACCGCTTTGCGGTAGGCCGGACGTTGTTGCAGGCGCTGGTACCAGGCTTCCAGGTTAGGCATTGACGGGCGTTCGATGGGCATTTCGAACCAGGCGTAGATGAAGCAGCCCAGTGGGATATCGCCCATGCCGAACGCCTGGCCGCTAAGGTAGGGTTGCGCAGCCAGGGCTTGTTCAACGGTGTCGAGCGCATCGATGCAGGCTTGGCGCCCGGCGTTGATAACGTCCCAGTTGCGCTTTTCGGCGGGTGTACGCAGGATGCCCCAGAACACTGCCTTGAATGGATCGGCGAGCGTCGAGGTGGTCCAGTCCATCCACTTCTCGGCGCTGGCCCGGATTTGCAGGTCACTGGGGTAAAATTCCGACGCGTGCTTGGCGCACAGGTAGCGCACGATGGTGTTGGATTCCCACAGTACAAAGTCGCCATCTTCAATCATCGGCACCCGGCCATTGGGGTTCAAGGCCCGATATTGCGGGGTGTCGACCACACCAAACGCCCCGCCCGCATCAATTGCCTCATAGTCCAGGCCGAGCTCCTCGGCGCACCACAGTGCTTTCCTGACGTTTGATGAATTTTTACGACCCCAGATTTTCAGCATGACCGCGCCTTATCGTTGTTGAACATGGCTTGATGAACGCCGCAGCATACGCCGGTTCAGGCGCGGCTTGAATCACTCTGCATGGCGCCCGGCATTGAGTCAGCGCAACGCACAGTCTCACCGATTGCACGGCGAAGACTGACCGGTCATATAAATCCCCATGGGTTCCGCGACGTCTCGGGGCGAACTCCACCACCACAGGGCGGTCACTGATGAAGAGGCTGGCGATGAAGCGGTACTCAGCTACATAGCGCACTGATGGCTGTCCCCAGTACAAACTTGTAACACCCTGATCACCCCGCTTGGCCGGACGCCGTCTAAGCTCCCTGGTGGTTTCGCCCTGGTTTCACGGAGGATTGAATATGCTGTTGTTGTGGATACTGGTTCTGGTGGTCGGCATTGCCTACCTGGCACACCGGCGCACTGCGCCCCTGCCTGCCCTGGGTGTGGTCGCCGTCTACCTGTTGGCGATGGGCGCCTGGAGCCATGCCCCGGGTTGGCTGCTGCTGATTTTCTGGGTGCTGATCGCCGTCGTGGCCCTGCCGCTGTTGCTGCCCGACCTGCGCCGCCAATACTTCACCAAGCCGCTGTTCAGTTGGTTCCAGAAAGTCCTGCCGCCGATGTCCGAAACCGAGCGCGATGCGATCGACGCGGGCACCGTGTGGTGGGACGGCGAACTGTTCAGCGGGCGTCCTGACTGGGACAAATTGCTGGCCTACCCCAAGGTGCAATTGACTGAAGAAGAACAGGCGTTCATCGACGGGCCCACCGAAGAGCTCTGCGCCATGGTCAGCGACTGGGAAATCGGCCAGGCCATGGACCTGCCCCCTGCGGCCTGGGAGCACATCAAGACTCATGGTTTCTTCGCCCTGATCATTCCCAAGGAATACGGCGGCAAGGGCTTCTCCGCCTATGCCCACTCCCAGGTCGCGATGAAACTGGCCACCCGCAGCGGTGATCTGGCGTCCACCGTGATGGTGCCCAATTCCCTGGGCCCCGCCGAGTTGCTGTTGCACTACGGCACCGACGAACAACGCAACCACTACCTGCCGCGCCTGGCGCGTGGCGACGATATTCCGTGTTTCGCCCTGACCGGCCCGCTGGCCGGCTCCGATGCGGGCGCCATGCCCGACACCGGCGTCATCTGCAAAGGTGAGTGGGAAGG
Organism: Pseudomonas sp. 24 E 13; assembly: GCF_900004715.1. Lineage (NCBI taxonomy): Bacteria > Pseudomonadati > Pseudomonadota > Gammaproteobacteria > Pseudomonadales > Pseudomonadaceae > Pseudomonas > Pseudomonas sp. 24 E 13. Next base: position 6,968 of record NZ_CVTO01000110.1, on the reverse strand, counting down.
CAAGGAAACCCTCGGCCTGCGCCTGAACTGGGAAAAGCGCTACATCACCCTCGGCCCGGTCGCGACCTTGCTCGGCCTGGCATTCAAGGCCCATGACCCGGATCATCTGCTGGGCGACGAAGAAGACCTGGGCATCAGCCTTGCGCTGATCCCTACCGACACCCCGGGTGTGGAAATCGGCCGCCGGCACCTGCCCCTGGGCGCCGCGTTCATGAACGGCCCCAATTCGGGCAAGGACGTCTTCATTCCCCTGGAATTCCTCATCGGTGGCCAGGAGATGCTCGGCAAGGGCTGGATGATGCTGATGAACTGCCTGTCCGTGGGTCGTTCAATCTCCCTGCCTGCGGTGGGCACCGGCGCCGCCAAGTTCACCAGCCTGGTGACCGGCCAATACGCGCAGGTCCGTGAACAGTTCAACGTGCCGCTGTCAGCCTTCGAAGGTATCCAGGAAGCCCTGGCACGCATCGGCGGCAATGCCTGGCTGATGGACAGCGCTCGCATGCTCACCGCCAATGCCGTGGACCTGGGCGAAAAACCCTCGGTGCTGTCGGCGATCCTCAAGTACCACCTCACCGAACGCGGCCGCGAGTGCATCAGCCATGCCATGGACGTACATGGCGGCAAGGGCATCATCATGGGCCCGAACAACTACCTGGGCCGCAGCTGGCAAGGCGCGCCGATCTTCATCACCGTGGAAGGCGCGAATATCCTCTCGCGCAACTTGATGATCTTCGGCCAGGGTGCGATTCGTTGCCATCCGTTCGTGCTCAAGGAAATGGCCCTGGCCGGTCGTGAAGACCATGACCAGGCGTTGAAGGAGTTCGATGGCCTGCTGATGCAACATATCGGTTTCGCCGTGAGCAACGCCGCCAGTACATTGGTATTGAACCTGGGCATCGGTCACTTCGAAAAGGCCCCGGGCAACCGTCTGAGCCAGGGTTATTTCCGCGCGCTGAACCGCCAGGCCGCCGCGTTCGCCCTGCTCGCGGACCTGAGCATGATGCTGCTGGGCGGCGAGTTGAAACGCCGCGAACGCCTGTCGGCGCGCCTGGGTGATGTGCTGAGCCACATGTACCTGGCCTCGGCGGCGCTCAAGCGCTACCACGACCTGGATTCGCCGGACCACCTGGAACCGCTGTTCGCCTGGGCCATGGAGGAAAGCCTTGGCCAATCCGAGCGTGCGCTGGATGAACTGCTGAGCAACTTCCCGAATAAAATCCTGGGCTGCCTGTTGCGGGTGATCGTGTTCCCGTTCGGGCGTCGTCATACCGGGCCATCCGATGCATTGGATGCCGAGGTTGCCGCCGTGATCGGCCGCGCCAAGGGCGACCCGACCCTGGAAGAGTTGCTGGCGGGCTGCTATCGCCCACAATCGGCGGAAGATCCGGTGGGCGCGCTGCAACACGCCTATGACCTGCTCGGCGCCAGCCATCCCCTGCAGAAAAAACTGCACACCGCGCTCAAGAGCGGACAGGTCAAACCGACTGCCGGTGAGTCCGCCATCGACGCCGCGCTGCACGCCGGCGTGCTGCAACCGGCCGAAGCGCAAACCCTGCGCGACGCCGAAGCGGCGCGTCGCAAGGTGATCGACGTGGATGATTTCAGCAAGGACGAGCTGATGCAGGCTGAGGGTAAAGTCCGCTGATACCGGCGGTCATATAAAAACGGGCGCGAGAGGCATATACTCTCGCGCCCGTTTTTGCTTTAGAGGACTTATCTCGTGTCCAACGTCGTTGCCGATCATCTCGCCTTGCTCGACCACCTGCGTAGCATCCTGGTTGCCGTCGGCGAAGCCGAACAGGTACCCGAGGAAAGCCATTCGCTGTTTCTGGAACGTTTCGACGAACTGCGCGCCCTGCTGCCCGTCGATCCCATCGAAAGCCAGTACCTGGGCCAGGACCTGATGAGCCAGGTCATCCTGCGCTACCCGCAGATCGCCCACCTGGTGCCGCGCGATCTGCTGTGGTTCTTTGGCGGTGATTGCCTGCATTTCATGCCCGACGAAGAACTGGACCTGTACCAGGCCCTTGAAGAACGTCGCTATGAAGCCGAGCTGAACGACGAACCGTTCGACTGGAACCAGGAAAAGCAACTGCTGGCCATGCCGGATGACCAGAGCAAGCACTGATTATCAGGGGCTTGTGTGGGAGGGGGCTTGCCCCCGATGGCGGCCTCTGGGCCGACCAGGATGGCGGATCAGATCGAGTACATATCCGTTTCTGCGGTAACGGCCACTTAGGGTTCCGCCCTGACGGCGGGTCAC
>NZ_CVTO01000110.1:2782-4655 GCF_900004715.1 Pseudomonas sp. 24 E 13 | reverse complement strand
TACAGAGTTGTGTAGATGCCTATGCCCCGATAGCGGCGCATCAGTCAACACATTCGGTGACTGACACACCGCCATCGGGGGCAAGCCCCCTCCCACATGTTTAACCCCATTTCTACCGACTGCGCAGTGTCGGCTCCTTCGCCATGCACTCCACCAGATAATCAATAAACACGCGCAGCTTGGGCGGCAAGTAGCGCGTAGGCGAATGCAACAACCACGCCTCGCCGTGGTACGACGCAATAAAATCCCACGCCGGTAATACCTGCACCAACCGCCCTTCTTCCAAGGCGTGCCGCGCCGTGAAATACGGCAAGCTGCCAATCCCAACATGCTGCAACACGGCATCCAGCCGCACGCCCGTGTGGTTCGCCGCATACCGCCCGCGCACACCGACCGTCACCGCCTTGCCGTCCCGACGAAACTTCCAGCGTGAGTCACCGGGGGTTTCGCCCAGATAGATGCAACTGTGCTCCAGCAGATCATGGGGATGGCTCGGCGTGCCATGCTCGGCCAGGTACTGCGGCGTTGCGCAGAGCAAATGTTCGATCGGCAATAATTGCCGCCCGACCAGACCGGGCGGCGGGCTGTCGGTGATGCGGATGCTGAGGTCGACATTGTCGTCGATCAGATCCACAGGCCGATCCTCAAGGATCAGTTGCACATCCACCTTGGGATAGCGCCGCAGGAACGCCGGCATATGCGGATGCACCACAAACCGCCCCACTGCCTTGGGCACGCTGACCCGCACCAGGCCCTCGGCTTCATGGGTAAATTGCCCGCTGATCTCCATTACCGAACGCGCCGCGCTGACCATCTCGCGGCACCGCTTGAACACCTCTTCGCCGCCCTCGCTAAGGCGCAGCTTGCGTGTGGTGCGTTGCAACAGGCGGGTTGCCAGTGCCTGTTCCAGGCGCGAAATACTGCGGCTCACCGCCGAGGGTGAAACGCCCAGTTGCCGCGCCGCTTCGGAGAAACTGCCGGTTTCGACCACCTTGACGAAAATCGCCATTTCACCCAGCAGCGGCAAAGGAAGATTGATGCTCATGACGCACAGGTCCATTGATATTTGAATGGATTATCGCCTATAAGCGCACTATTTATACTGTCGGCATCACCTGGATGCGGATGTACACGATGACCGAGCGCCTGTTTTTCACCCACGATCACCTGACAGCCGAGCTGGAAGTGCTGAGCTGCACGCCTCACGAAGAGCAATTTGCGGTGATCCTGCAATCGACGATTTTCCATCCCCAAGGCGGTGGCCAGCCCTGCGACACCGGGTGGCTGGGCGACAGCCAGGTGCTGCGCGTCACGCAGGACGCCGCGCATGTGGTGCATTACGTCAATCAACCCCTGGAACCCGGCCCCATCACGGCGCGGGTCGATGCATCACGCCGCGCGCTGCACACGCGCCTTCACTCAGCGGGACACCTGATTGGCAATGCCGGCGAACGCTTGGGCTGGATGCCGATCAAGGCGCATCATTGGCCGGGTGAAGGCAAGATTACTTTTATCCGCGGCGAAGCCGCGCAAGAGATGGATGCGCAGGTCCTCCAGCAACTGGTCAACCAGTGGATCGCCGCAGATTATCCACGCCACATGACGCTGGAAGAAGGCACCCGAGAAGTCGGCTTCGGTGAATTGCCGGCATACGCGTGCGGTGGCACGCATGTTCAAGCACTGAGCGAACTGGGTCAGGTAACGATCCTGGCCCTCTCGGAAAAAAAGGGCGCACTGTCGGTACGCTACGAAATCAACTGACACACCGAGCCTCAAAATGTGGGAGGGGCGTGCCCCCGATGAGCATAGGTATCTACACAATTTTGGTGCGACACCGCACCTGTGGCGAGGGAGCTAACGCGTATCTACCTGA
>NZ_CVTO01000110.1:0-2674 GCF_900004715.1 Pseudomonas sp. 24 E 13 | reverse complement strand
TTAACGGGGCGCCTGAGATCAAAAGCAGATCAAGATCAAGAGCGGCTCGCTTCGCATCGTGGTTACGGTTAGGCGCTGCTGAGTTGCGTAGCTACCTATGCCCCGATGAGGCTGTGTCGTCACTGAATGTATCGACTGATACACCGCCATCGGGGGCAAGCCCCCTCCCACATTTGAGCCCAGGCTACACAGCCATCGCCCCCGCCCTGCCCGGCTCCACCACAAACGACTGCAACGTCGAGACCGTGGCTGCCGGGTCGCGTGGGTCGCTGATCACGCGAAAGTGCGTGAGCATCTTTCGCGCGTCCAATTCCACCGACACATAGCCACGCTGGCGACTGTCAAAAAACTTCACATGGGGATTGAGCGGCAGGATTTTCGTGAAGGCCTCATAGGGCGGGCCATCGGAGGTCACCGACGAGCCGACGAATTCAGTCGCCACAACCAGTGAGTCCGGGTCATTGGCATCGGCGTGCAGGTCCGTGGTCCAGAAAGAGTGGATATCCCCGCCCCAGAACACCGGGTTATTTACGCGGTTGCGCTGGATGGACGCCAGCATTCGCTTGCGGTTGGCCATATAGCCATCCCAGCCATCGGTCCAGCGGCCGACTTTGTGATGAGTCAGGTCACGCTGCATCAGCGGCGCCACCAACAAGTCCTGGGCGATCACATTCCACTGCGCCCGGGACTGGGCAAAGCCCTGGTCCAGCCAGGCCTCCTGCTGCCAGCCGAGCAAGGTGCGGGCGGGGTCACGCAAGTCGCTGCAGGGGGTGGTGACAATATGTCCTTGGTGGCTGCCATTGGCCGCGATGCAAGGCTGCTCGGAACGGTACTGGCGGCCGTCGAGCACATGGAAGCGCGCGAGCCGCCCATAGTCCAGGCGCCGGTAAATGCGCATGTCCGGGCCCTGCGGCCGGCTGCTCGCACGCAACGGCATATGTTCGTAGAACGCCTGGTAAGCCGCCGCCCGTTGCTGGAGAAACCGCGCCACGGGAATTTTCGGGTCCTGGGACCAGCGGTTGGCATAGTCGTTCTGCACTTCATGGTCGTCCCAGGTAGCCACGCTCGGCGCGGCGGCGTGCAGGGCCTGCAAATCGGGATCGGTCTTGTACAGCGCGTAGCGGTTGCGGTAGTCGCTCAAGCTCACCGCATTACCGCTGCCGTGGGCGCGAAACACTTTGCCGGAGTCCGCCGCGTAGGAGCTGTCGTAAATATAGTCACCGAGAAAAAACACCAGGTCGGGGCGCTCGGCAGCGAGATGACGGTAGGCACTGAAATACCCGCGCTCCCAATGCGAACAGGAGACGAACCCGAGCCGGGCGGACGCCATCTCATGCCGCGCAGGCGTGGTGCGTGCCTGACCAATCGGACTCTGCGCGCCAAGGCCCTCGAACTGATACCAGTACGGCCGGCCCGTCGCCAACCCCGCCACCTCGACATGTACCGAGTGGGCAAAATGCCCGGTCGCCATCACCTCGCCCTGTTGCACAATCCGCGTCATCGCCGCATCGCTGGCCACCCGCCAGCGCACCGGCACCGCACGCTGCAATCCACCGCGTCCGTCCTCGGCATTGAACAACGGCGCCAGGCGCGTCCATATCACAAAGCCATCCGGCAATGGGTCACCGGACGCTACGCCGAGGGTGAACGGATAATCCACCCCGGCACTGCGCGCAAACGGGCTGAGGATGGAAAACGCCGTAGCGATCGCCAGCCCGCCGAGTACCCGGCGTCGATCAGCGTCAACTGCGCTCTTCATGACCTGCGCTCGCGATCATCACACCCATTTTCAAGCACAGTAAATCTCTCGAATTGCGCCACGTCCCGCGCCTGCATGAGCACACTCGGGGTAAAGAAATGCGATAACAAACGACTCATGGGTAGGCGACTCTCGATATAAATTTTTCGAGCATGTACGTCCCGGATGTCAGTTTCGTTACGCCCAAAAACTGACGGGTAAGTTTTCTGAAAGCCCCGTCCTAGAGCTTTCAAATCGTCAATTAAAGTTAACCATTCGGTCATTTTTGCTTGCTCGCGTGTTGCCCCTAATTCAATAACGGGGTAACGGAATGAGAACCTGGGATGAACCCAAGAAGCGCAAGGCGCACATCGAACTGATCCCGATGATCGACGTGATGATGTTCCTCCTGGTGTTTTTCGTACTGGTGAGCTTGAACGTGATTCCGGCCCTGGGCATGAAGACTCAGTTGCCCAGCGCCAGCAGTTCACAGCAGCTCAAACCGCAGAACAAATTCATCCTCACCCTGGGCCTGGAAGGCCAGTTGCAACTGGACGGCAAGGATCTCTCGGTGGACGCGCTGGTGCCGGCGCTGAAGGCGGCGCAAAAGCCCGATACCCAGTCGACGATCATCGTCAACAGCGACAAAGGCGTAGAGGTTTCGCGCCTGGTGGAAGTGATGGACACCCTGCGCCTGGGTGGCTTCACCTCCGTGTCCATTGCCACGCGTAAGTCCTGATCATGTACCTGCTGTTTCGAGTACGTCAGTGGCTGGGCAGTGTCCCGGCCTTGGTCGCGCTGGTGCTGATTGCACTGGGTATCCAGTCCCAGACCTTGAAGGTCGAGCCGGTGTACGACGAGTCGGCGGTCGAGCTGGCGTTGGTCGAGCCGGAGCCGGAGGTGGTCCCGCAGCCTGTGGTGGAACAGGCGCCGCCA
>NZ_CVTO01000114.1:5097-35365 GCF_900004715.1 Pseudomonas sp. 24 E 13 | reverse complement strand
TGACCAGCGTGCGGCCGAGGGGCTTGGCGTGCGGGTCGTGCGTGCTGCGGCCGAGGCAGGGCATGTCAAGGGATCGTCCGGTATGGAACCAGGTCTTGCTGAGCAAGGGTGCGCTGGAGCCCGGCGTGAGGGGGGCGTCCTTGGGGTTGTCGGTGTCGGTTTGCAGCAACAGCCCGAAGCCACGGAACTCGCGGTCCACACGGTCGTAATACGCCTGGCGGTAGCTCATGCGGCGGGTCAACTGGTTGCCGGTAATTTCATCGCGCTGGGTGTGTTGGCTGGCCAGCAGCAGCGCAAAGGGTAACTGGCTGATCGCGGGCTGACCCTGGGCCTGCAGCTCGCGTTTTTCGTCCAGCCACTCCTGGGCACTGCTGCGATATTTGATCGACGCCTGGGCGCCCATGTTGTTGTCGGTGCGTGTGAGCAGCCAGGGCTTGTGGTTGAAAAAGTCGTAGCGCCAATGAACCGGGGTCTGATGGACAGCCGTCAGGATCAGGCTCGGACAGCCCAGGCCGAGCACATCGACGACGCTGACCTGGCAGTGATCGTCGTACTGCACGCCCTTAGGCCACGGGACTTTGATCGCCTGTGTCTCGAAACCGTTGCCGCCTTTGTTGAGGAAGATGTTCAGGTGCGTGGCGCTCAGGTACAGCAAGTCTGCTGCGCCGCCGCCGTTGAGGTCGACGAGCAGTACATGCGCCGCGTTGAACGTCTGATACCGCAACGGCAATGTGGCCAATACAAACCCCTGGCCAAAACGGCCGCGCCCCAGGTTCGGCCAGCATTTGACTTCGTTGTGGCGGATTCGCACCAGATGCTGTTGACCCGTGGCGAGTACATCGCTGAACGCCACCACTTCGTTGGGCGAAGTGGAAATGACCGGCAAGCTATCGTCAGGCCTGTGCGCCACTTCGGTGGGAGGGGCGAAGCCGGCGGGTCGGCGATTTTCATACAGGCGCACGCTGCGCGGGCCGATCATCGCAAAGTCATGACGGCCTGCCCCCATCAGGTCGGCGAGCAGGCCCTGGGCGTGGAAGAACTCCGAGGGGAAGGCATCGAACGGCGTATAGGCTGACCAGTTGCGCTGTTCGTCCAGGCTGAAAAAACCATGCATTCCGGGACCCGCCACCAACCAGTCCAGACGCCCATCGCCATCCACATCGGCCAGCGCCTGGTGCACGGGCCGGGTGCTGTCGGCGACCGGCACGCGGGTCAACTCCAGCGCCGCGCCGTAGCTCACCTCGTCGCCGGTGCGTGGCTGCTGCGGTCTCAGCGGCTCATGGTAATACCAGCTTTTGTCTACGTGGTACAACACACCGGGCAGGCCTTCGCCATACAGGTCCACCAGTTGATAACGCACGCCGTCATGCAGCCTGGGCAATGCACTGAATGCCTGGTAGCGGCTCGGATCGACCTTGAGCTGGCTCGTCTGGTAAAAGCACTCCAGCGGCGGGCGGCTCACGCAATTGCCCGCGCTGTCGTAGGCCTGCTCATGGACCGCGCTCAGCAGGCTGACATGGCTGGAGGTGCGGTATTCCAGGAGCAGGCGCTTGACCAGCACCGGGTCGGCGCCCATTCGCGCTTCTTTGGGGAAGTGGTGAAACATCAGGATCTGGCTGCAACGGCGCAGGGTGCGTAACTCGAAGCCGTAGGCAAAATCCGAGCAAGGGTCTTGCCGTGCCGGCCAGTCGCGGATTTTGCGATACGTCGGCCGTTGATCCAGTTCAAGGGCGCGTTCGCCGTAATCGAACAGCAATTGAAAGTGCCAGCCCCTGTCCGGTTTATCGTCGGTCTGCCAGAGGTAAAGCTGCTCCTGCTCCCTGGCGCTGAAGTTGGCATAGCAGACACTGTCCAGGTAATGCCGGGCGCGGCAGTCCCTGGGGTAGCGCGTGGTGTCGGTTTCTTTGGTGTAGTGATAATAAATGTGCTCGCCGTGGGCATTCAGGCTTTCCTGCAACAACCATTGCGCCACATGCTGCGCCTGGTCCGGATCGGCAATCCGGGCCAGCGGGGTTTTTCCGTAGAAGTGCTGACTGCCATCGGCAGCGCGCAGCAACCAGAAGCCCGCCGTGTCGATTGCCGATTGCCAGTGTTCGATACGGTCGAAGCGGGTTTCGACCCTGGGGAAGTGGCGCGTAACCGTATACTCGCGCGGCAGTGGCAAGCCATTGAAGGATGTAAGGGGGCTGCTGATGATCGCTCCCTCGGCGTCGCGCTCCGGCAGCCAGATTTGCCCGTCGGGGCCCACCAATGCATCGTCCACCGTGTACCCCGGCACGCCATGGGAGGTGCGTCGGCTGACGGCGCCCAGGTGCACGCCCCAGCCCAGGCCGAAGGGACCGTTACCGGCGCCGCTCTGGTAGGTCAGCGACAGGGCTGGCGTATAGCCGCGCGCGGGCGAAATCGGCAACGCAATCTCAAGGCTTGCCGTACCACTGGAACCGATATCGCCCCAGCCCTTGCCGGTGCCCTGGATAGCGGCACCGCCCTTGGGCATTGCCGGGGTATTGACCTGCAGGTTGTGAGTGGCGTCGCTCATGCCTGGCCCCCGCCGGCAGCGGCCGCCCTGGCGGTGTAGCGCAGGTGAATGACAATATCGTTGATGGATTCCAGCACGGCTTTCTGCCGGTCCGGGTTGGGAAACTCCAGGGTCCAGTCGGAAATGGCCCCGGTGTATTCGAACGGCAAGTAACGCTCGTTGCTGTCGAACGTGAGCGTGAACAGGCCGTTGTCGTCCAGCCCGGTGGAAAGGGCGATTTGCTGATGGGCACGCATGTCCGTGCGCAGCTCGCCCGTGGGCAGTTCGATGTCGTTGCGGGTCTGGGTCAGTATCGCCTTGATGTCTTCATAGGGGCCCAGCGTCGCGGGCAACGATACGCTGATGCCTTTGATCCGGCGCAGGATGTGCCGGGGGTAATCCTCCTCAAACAGGGCGGCGGGCAATTTGAAACAGAGCCTGCCTTTGCTGACCAGTTGCAGTTTGAGGCGTGTCCATTTGTCTTCAGGGCCGGAGGGCGGCGACTGGGAGGTGCCGGGCGAGGCGACCTCGCACTCGTTCAGGCGGTGACGCAGTGAAATGGTTTTGACGATCTCCAGGTCCCGCACGTTATGGTTCAAATAGGCCGTGTTCATGTTCAACAACGACAGCTTCAGCGCTTCGCCCGCCAGATAGCCACGGTAGTTGTTGTTCCAGGCGCCGGGCTGGATAAACGTGCGCTCATGGTCGGCTATCTCGTACTGCCAGCACGCCTGGGCGGTGCGGCACAGGGAGAGGCCAAGGTCATAGAGCTGATAGTAGAACTTGCTCAACTGGGCATTGAGCCAGTCATACAGCTGCGCCTTGGAAAAGCGCTTGGCCAGCAATTGATAGGTCGACCAGGCCTGGGCCAGGGAGGTCTCGGCCAGGCGCAATTGCAGGCGCGTGGCTTTTTCCTGCTCGGCATAGGCTTGTAGTTGGGCATCGACCTGGGCCAGTTCGAGTCGGGCCTGATCCTGGGCATGGGCCCACTCCTGCGCCCGGCGGTTGAATTGCTCGGAGCGATCCAGGTCGGCGGCGTCGCCACGCAGCGCGGTGGCAGCGCCCTGGGCCAAGGCTTGGGCGGCATAGAACGGCCCTTCCCAGCGCGAGCCGCCGACACTGGTGCCGAAGATATTCGGCGCCACCATCGCGATGCCGGCCCCTACGGCGGCGGCCGAAGCAGCGGTGTCGAACCCGCTGCTGAGCAGGTAGAGCCAGCCGGCGTGGGACTCCCCGGCGCTGATGCCTTCGGTGAGCTGGTGTGCGTAGTAGTGCATCCGCGACTCGATCATGCGGCGACTGGCGTCGAGTGCCTCCCGGTTCTTCCCGTCGATCTGCAACGCCTGGGTCTGCTGGGTCACGACGATGTTGGCCAGGTCCCACGCTTGTTGTTGCTGTAACTCCAGATATTCCGCCTGTTCCTTGCGTTCAATCAGGCTCAGCAGCGTATTGCCGAGTTGGATCACCGCTTCGGTGGCCGTGAGCGCGTGGCCCAGCATGACCTGGAAGCGATAATGGCCGACCTGCGCATCCATGAACGGCGCTGCCGCGCTTTCGCTGAAAGCCCCTTTGCCCTGGCTGGCCAATAACTTCAGCGGCGACAGCGGGGCCGCGTAGAGCGCCAGGCGCAAGGGGCTGCCGGTGATGTCAAGATTGTGCCGCAGGTTATGCAGACGGCTTTCGAGCTTGTCCCAGCGCGCCACCAGCTCGGTGTTGAAAGGCAGGCACAGGTTGTCGGTGTCCGTCAGCGAAGCCGGTGCATCGCCTTCGACCGACAGGTTGATGTCCACGGTGGGGTGGGTTTGCTCAAGTCTTTTCAGCGCTTGAGAACCCTGCGTTGCCAACGTGGCAAGGGTGATTTGCGCCCAGGGTTCAGCGGTGGTGACCTTGGGGCGTGGGCCAAGGAAATGGTGGGCTCGGGTGTACCAGAGCTTGGCTTGGGTCAGGCTGTCCGGGGTGAGCTGGCGATAGTCCGCATCGCCGCGATTGATCAGGATGTCCAGGTAAAACAGGTAGATCGCCTTGCGAAAATACACGGGGGCGCGTGTCGCCAGTTCATGGGGATCGTGGCTGGTGTGACCAGGCAGGCGTTCTTCACGGGCGAGTTCGCGCAATCCCCAAAAGGCGGGCCGGTCGTTGGCGGCATCGGCTGCTCGCCCCGGGTCGAACAGGTAGCTGATCCAGACCTGAGCTTCGACATACTGCTGCTCCTGATTCAGGCGATGGGCGATCAGCCAGGGCACGTACAGGAACAGCTCCCAGAAGTACTTGCCGTTGGCTCCCCGGAAGTCAATGCCTTGCGCTTTACCCTCGGGGGTGAGTGGAGGTTCTTGCCAGGTCTCTGGCGTTAACGAGAACAGGTGTTCAAGGCTGACATTTGCCGCCTGCACCAGCTTTGCGGCAAAGCAGGTATTCATGCGCAGGGTGGCGGGCAGGCCGGCAGGCAGGCTTGCCCCGCTATTGGAGAAGTCGATGAATTCAGCGGTGCCGATTCTGTCCGACTCAAGCCTTCTGATCGTCGGCGCCAGTTGAGGGTTGAGCATGGGCTCAGAAGCCGATGTTGTCAGTTTCAGGACCGCCGCATTCAACGCATAGCCGAGGATTTTCGTGCCGTCTTTCTCGGGCTCAAGGGTGACCACGCCATGGATCAGGGTGAGGCCGGAGGTCATCTGCTCCTGTGTCACCGGAATGCGCGTCGTGACCCGATGCCCGGCCGGTAATTCGGCACTCGATCCGGTGAGGCTTTCGTGGGCCGTGTCCTGGAAGTTGATGATGCGATGAGAGTTGGCGTTAATGGTCTCGGTAAAGGGGTAGTCTTTGAAGTTCGCACTCATGATGACGTGTTTAAAGGCGCGCAAGTGGGGCGTGGTCACTTTTGCCTTTTTGGTCAGCAACACATTCTGTGAATGCAGCTTGTTGATTTTATTCTCGGGCTCGGAAAAAGCGCCGTAACGGTTAAGGGTGAAATCGAAGAGTTTGTTTGTGTATAAATTGACGAAGGCGTCTTTTTCGATGAAATGACCTTCCAACAATAGGGTGTCTGGCTCTGTTGCGGTTGTTATATGAGTAAACAATGCGCCGTCAGCATGATGTACAGCATTGGGGAACTCTTCCTGCGTGATCGAATTTCTAAAATACAGTGCGTAAAAGTTGGTTTTCAACGCTGTCGATACACCGGTAATTTTTGACCCCTTGCTCAGTTTAAGCTGAGTCGTTGTCGGGTCATCCAGCGCATCATGGGTGATCAGCGTAATGGTCGCACCCTGCAGTTTGTTTATTGTGACGGTGTACGGCTGCTGGAAGCGGTCACTGAGTGTCGAAGAGAACACGAGTTCATGGGTGTTTGAATCAAAAAAAACCTGAGTGCGGTCGGTGTCCTTTATTTTTGTCTGGTTGTTTTCATGGTTCCAATGCGCCTTGTCCTGGAAAATCTTCTGCGATGCTATGGAAATAGTGTAGTCGGGCGTGGGCGTTATTTTGAACTGCAAGTTGCCCTGGTTCTTGTGCGCAAAGAGCGCGAGAAAGTGCCGCGCGCTGTCAGGCAGCAATTCGCTGTAATACCCGTTGGGACTGTGCGTCTGGCCCTTGAGTATGGCCTGCACTTTGGTCTTCTGGGACGGATCGAAGGGTTCCAGCAGCCGGTTTATTTCTTCGTCCACGTCTGAGTCGGGCAGCACGCTGTAGCGCTCGGGGCTACCGCCATCGGCGACGGTGGTGATGTTGAAAGACTGGTCGATATGCACGGCCTGGAAGAATTTGCCGATGAAATTATCCTGCTGTTTGGGATCTTTGCGGCTGGTGGCGAGGACACTTAAAAAAAGCGCAGGGGTGCTGTTGTCATCAACGATCGCCACCGTTTGCGTAATGCTTTTGAGGAGCTCGGAGGTCGAGGCGTTGACGTCTTCGGTCGCGCAGTATTTCTCAATGCACGCCTGGGGTGCGCTCCAACTGCCATCGTGTTTTTCATACGAGAAATTGAGCCGGAATTGGACGTAGTGGGTATTGATCCAGTCGGCCAGGAGTTCCTTTTTCTCTGAATCCCATCGCGCCGGCTTGAACGAACTGCTTGGGGTGGGTTTGATGCACTCGGCCCAGATGAAAAATAGTCGGCTATTGAAATACACCGGTCGGATGCTTTGCTCGGCGGTAGCGTCGGAGACCGACAGGTTGATTTTTTTCCAGTCCGACCAGGCGTCCTGCAACAGCACCGCGCCGGCGCGCCTGGACAGGTCCAGGGAGCGCCAGTAATAGGTGTTCCCGGAGCTCGATTTGCCGATGAAGTAATAAGTGCCGCGATGCAGGTTGCTCAAGTCTGCGTCGATATAGCCGTTGATCGTGCGTATGTTGGCGGTTTCCTCGAACCGGGCCAGGTAACTCTGAACCGCCGTGACGACGGCGTCGGCTTGAATTCGGTATTGGCTGAGATCGTTTTCCAACTGTTGAAAACTGTCGGTCTTGTCACGCCGTAACGTCGGGTCCAGATAGTTGGCCGGGTGGTAGCGCAATTGCTGGCTGGCATTCCAGAGCGGGTAGCTGTGCAATTGTTCGCGCCAGACCTTGCTCTGTTGCGCGGTCATGCCCTGATGTTCATAGCCCGGCTCAAGGCCCAGTTGAATACGGGTGATGTATTGCTGCAGGCTGGAAACGGCACAGGCGACCGGGCTGGTCGGCACGGCCTGGCTGACTTGCACGTCGAGTAACCAATACGCGTAAAGGTCATCGGCCGTGCTGAGTCTGGCTTTGAGGGCGCGAGGTACCTTATGGGTGAGGTAGTACGCGAGCATGGCGTCGCGCAGGCTTTCATTAAGCTGGTGGTCAAGCGAATGCGACATGATCAGTCCTTGAGCAGGTCAAAAGGGGACAGGGTGTCAATGGCAGAGGCATGCGCACTGGTCAGCGCCTCGCCGACGGCCTTCCATTGAGCGAACGTCGAGTCGGTTTTAAGTTGGCTGGCGGCAATCAGCTGCGTGGCGGACAGTCCGGTGGCGCTGCTGGCGTGGCGGCAGCGCAGCAGCCAGTCCAGGCGATCCATTGAGGTAATGCGGGGCGGGCTCAGCTGGCCGCTGAAAACGCCTATTTCGCTGGCACTCCAGCCACAGAGTCGGGCCAGATGCTCGTTGGTTTCGTCACTGGTGTTTTGTGCCGCGCTACTGGGCGGTGTATTGGCCAGCCTGAAGTAATCGAGAATCTGTCCTTCGGTCAGGCCGAAGCGGTCGATGCAATGGTTGAACTGCTGCATGAGGTAGAGGGTGTGCGGCGTCAGTTCCAGTAACGAGGACGGTTGATGATCGCTGTCCAGCCAGTGCGGGTTTACCAGAAATTGATCAAGCGCCTGGCGGCTGATCGGCCATTGCAGAACATCGACGGCGTGAGGGAGCAGCAAGATCAGATAGCCGAGGGTTTGCAGCGGTGGGGCACCGGGCGCGTACAAACGCAGGAAATGCCCATGATGGTCATATTTTTGATGCCCGTTGGCGTTGCCAGGCAGCTGGGGGACGGCGTGGATGATGTCTTTGAGGCGCCCGTACAGCGCCCAGAGCTCATCACGTAGCGTGCCCACCAGGGTAAGAAGCATGGATTTGGTTTGTTCGATGAGGAGGACTCTGCGTCTGGGGGCCGTGGTGATTACAACGCCAGCCAGCACTTGATCGAGCGCCACCTCGATGGTCGTGTTCGAGCGCATCCGTTGCAGTACCTGATGGATCAGGGATCGCCAGTCAACGGCGGGCAGGCGAGGTGTTTCGTCAGAGGGTTGTCGAGGCAGTTCAAGCAGGTTCAACTTTGTGGAGACGGACGCCTGATCATAGGCCGTGAACTCTTTCAACAGCAGGTTGATGGCGGGGTCCAGGACCTGCTGGTCAAGCAGTAGCTGATGCCTGAACAGTGACAGGCTGTTGCCGTTTTCCTTGAGCCAGCGGCTGGCCCACTCCAGGTGCATGAGCACATCGAGAAAGTCGGTAGCGCCTATGGCATTGCGACGCAGTGTCGGGTTGCGCAGTTGCGTGAGGACGTTGGCTTTGCCGAGCAACTGCGCCAGTTGCTGGCATTCCATGACCGACAAGCCGAACAGGCGGGCGATTCGCGCTTGTCGATACAGTGCGCTGACGGTCTCGATCGTACGCGTTGCAGGCCCATCGGCGATCAGCAGTTGCAGCGAATCCTGGGTGTCTTGCAGGCCCAGTCCGGCGCAGAGTTGTTGTGCAGTGGTGGCGTCGAACGCCTTGCCGTCCAGGTACAGGGGCGGCAAGGCGGAACCTGCGCGGTTGAACACCTGATCGAACAATGACACGCGCTCACCCGAGGCGTGAACCGGCAACTGATGGAGCCAGGCGGCAAACTCTTCGGCTTGCAAGTTGTAGCGCTTGCTCAGATGGCAAAACACCCCCAGCGCCCGAAGGGTGTTATGGGTGATCAGCAGCGCGCGGTTGTCGGCGTTTTCGCAGCGCATGGCGCTGACCAGCAAGGTGTCCAATTGTGCGAACGGCAGGCCCAGCCAGCGCTGCAGCCTAATCATCCGTTGCAGCCTGTCGAAGCGCTCGAGGCTCACGTTGACCAGCCTGGCGGGGGCCTTGTTGTCCAGGCTGATCGCGGGTGTGGGGGCCGTCGCGCCATTGATGTAACAGGCACCGTAAGTGAGCCCGGTGTCCTGCTTGCAGTAAGGCGATTTGCGCGGTGTTTGTGTCTGTAGCGCCAACAGCGCTTGAAGTTGTTCGGCGTCCAGTTGCGTAGGGTGCAGAAAGTCAGTGACGTTTTCCGGGCCCTGTGCGGCCGTCCAGTTGAAGTACCTCAGATAGAACGTCGGCGCATCCTGCGCCGAGGCCAAGTCACTTTTGAGCATCGCCTGTTGTTCAGGGCTCAGCCCCGATAACAGACATTGAACCTCGTGATTGTGGGTAACGACTTGCCCGTAAGTACTGGTTTCTGCGGCCAGGGGCAACTGGCGACTGATGCGATAGTTCAACTCACCCAACATGGGCCTGTCGCCCGACAAGCCCAGCCGGCATTGCTGGTGGTGAAAATGATACGGCAGTGAAAAGGGGTACCAGGTTTTGCTCAGTCGTGTGTAGGTGTCGTTGTCGTTGGCACCGGCGATATTGCGCAGCAAGGTGTGATTGATGATCGACAGCATGGGCACCTGGCCCGCGACGCTGTGTGGGTCGATCAACAGATCCTGCAGGTCCGCGCGGCGCTCGGCCAGCTTGACCGCGTCCGCCCCCTTGGCATTCTGTTCCAGTTGCAGGGCGAACAGATAAAGCGCGCGCAGGTAGGCGGCCGGCGAATCGATGGCGGCAATGGACGAACTGGCGCAGAACTGTTCGCGGTTTTCCTTGAACAACGCCTGGTAGGTGGCACCGTCTTGAGCGGCGACATCGCGTTTATCGCGCCGGGAAGGGCGGTCCGACGAGACTTGCTGTTCGCGAAACACGCTTTCCAGTTGCGCAGCAGCGCTGCGAGCCTTGAGGTACACCGCGTGGGCATCGTCGTCGTTGCAGGTGGCCAGTTGCTCTGCAAAGGCCTTTTCGCCGAGTCGCACAATGTCGAATACCGAGTGAATGGCGAGGCGCTGCAGCGCGCTGTTGAAATCGTCCCGACCGGGGGCGGGAGGGCGTGAGTGATCAATCAATTGAGCGAGCAAGGAGCTGCTGTCGGCTTGCATATTCGTACGTTCCTTCACGCCCGCCGATGGGTCCGGCGGGCAATGAAAAACGCTATCACGCAGATTGACGGGGCCAGGTATAGGTATTTACAGGCATCGCCGGCACCCATACGCCGATACCACCTTTACCCACCGCATCAAGCCCAGGCTTTGCCGACCTTTGTGCCATTGAGGTCATGTGATCATGTCTGCTTCGCTTCATCGAAATACGCCCTCGCTCGCGGCATTCGACCCCCGTGGGTTGACCGTGCGCAACGTCGCTTACCTGCGCGCCACCCCCCAGGCGGCGCCAACGGCCCGTGTCATGCGCCAGGTGTTTGGGGCCAGCGGCCTGCTGCTGCAGCAGTGGGACGCGCGCCTGCATGCGCTTAAATTGAGCGAGCCCGCCACCGAGGCCAACCAGGTGTCGGTGTACAGCCTGTCCGGTGCGCTGGTGCGCCGCAACGATGTGGACGCCGGTATGCGGCTGTTGCTGGCAGCGCCATCCGGGCAACTGTTGCATGCCTGGGATGGGCGGGGGGCCTATCAGCGCCACGACTACGACGCCTTGCAGCGTCCGGTGGCAGTGTTCGAACAAGCGGCCAACGAAGCGCGGCCCCGCTGTGTCGAAAGCCTGGCGTATGCCCCGCCAACCCCCGAGCACCGCGCGCTCAACTGCAGCGGCCAACTGGTCCGTCATGCCGACCCGGCGGGCACGCAGGTGTACGACGCGTACGGGATTACCGGGCAAGTGCTGCGGCAAACGCGGCGGTTTCGCGACGCGCCCGGTGAGGTGGACTGGCCGCTTGCCCAGACCGAGCAGAACCAGCAGCTGGAAAGCGCGGGTTACACCACGCGCTGGACGTTTGATGCCCTTGGCAGCACCTTGGAACAGGTCGACGCCAAGGGAAACGGTCGGCACTTTGCCTATGGTCTGGACGGACAGGCCACACATATTCACCTCACTTTGAAAAGTGGCGTGCGCAAGACCGTCATCGAACGCTACGACTACAATGCCGCAGGCGAAGTGGAGACGGCCCTGTTGGGCAATGGCGTGAGCAGCCTCGCCACCTATCGGCCCGAGGACGGCCGTATGCGCCGGCTGATGGCGTACCGCAAAAACGCGCCGGCGGCCCCCTTGCAGGACCTGAGCTACGCCTATGATCCCGTGGGCAATGTTTCAAACCTGCTCGATCAGGCGCAACCGACCCAATGGAGCCACAACACGCAAGTGCAGGCTGCCTGCCGCTATGAATACGACTCGCTGTACCAACTGACCCAGGCGACGGGCCGGGAAAGTGCCGGCGCCGCCATTGGCCCGGCGCTGCCCGCGCGTATTTCGTTCGGTTCGACCGATGCCGCTTTATGGCGCAACTACACCCAGCACTATGCCTATGACGAGGGGGGCAACCTGACCCGGCTGCGCCATGTGCCGTCCAGTGGTGTCGGCTACACCCGCGTCATGCAGGTGGCGACGGGCAGTAACCGTGCGTTGTCGAGCGAGCTTGCGCCAACCGAAGGGGCGCAAGGCTTTGACGCCAATGGCAATCAGAAACAGCTGGGGCGCGGCCAGCCCATGGTGTGGAACGTGCGTAATCAGCTGGCCAGGGTCACCTCCATTGAGCGTGAGGGGGAGGATGCCGACGAAGAGACCTATGTGTATGCCGGTGACGGTCAGCGTGCGCTCAAACTCACTCATCAGCAGGTCGCCGGTAGCCGGCAAACGGCGCGGGTGTATTACCTGCCAGGCCTGGAACTGCGCCACCGGCCGATGCGTCGGCTGAATATCGTGCGCCTTGAGGTGGCGCGTTGCACGATCGAGGTCCTGCAATGGGAGCTGGGACCCGATGACGGGGCTGCGCAGGAGACCCTGCGTTATTGCTTGAAGGATCAGCAATCGAGTCATGGACTGGAGCTGGGCGAAGAGGCCGAGTTATTGAGCCAGGAGAGCTATTTTCCGTACGGGGGCACCGCGTGGTGGGCGTCGCGCAACGCGGTGCAGGGCAGCGACAAAACCCGCCGATATTCAGGCAAGGAGCGTGACGTCAGCGGTTTGTATTACTACGGCTTTCGCTATTACGCCCCGTGGTTGCAGCGCTGGATAAGCCCGGACCCCGCAGGCGGCGGGGCGCAGTTGAATGCTTATCTGATGGCGTCCAACAACCCGCTCACGTTCGTCGACTCAATGGGGTTGCAGCCTGCCGCCGTGGAAAATACTCAGATACAGGGTGGCGTCGTCATCCTGCTGCTGCTGGTCTTGCTGGGCCTGGGAGCGGGGGCACTGCTGGGCAATGCGCGGCTGGGGGCGGCCGTGGGCGCTCTGGTGGGAGGCGTATTGTTTGGTGCCAGCCGCCTCAGTGCTTATCGATATAGGCAACCCCAGGCGGTGGCCAGGGCCGCGGAAGGAATCGAAGCACAGTTCGCCAGGAATATCTCGGAATTAGCGATCAATTTGGCGCAGCAGGCGCAATTGAGCCACGAAGAAACGGAGCGGCTGGTGAATTTCGCCTATGGGCGCCGTCCTGCTGAAGGCGGCATGTCGCTTTATGTTTATACAACCCAGGGGGCCAGCTACGGCTATGCGGGGCCGGTGGACCAACCGGGGGAAGTCGAAAGCGTACTCGCGGGGCAGCGTAACCCGATACCAGAGCTCAGACGCATGGGCTACGGCGCGATTTTGCTGCGAAGTCCGAGCCGTGATCCGGCGGGCGCGAGCGGCCAGCAGGCAGGGGCAAGCGTGTTCGAGGTGGGGGAGACAACACCGGTTGTCGGCACAAGCCGCGCACGCCGTGCTCGGCAAGCCCAGGCGCAGATGCCGTTGGTGGCGTCTGCGGCGGCGAGAGCGGCTGCCCCGCAGGTGGAGTTAGATACCACAGCGCTAGCAGACACCCAACTCTCGGGCCGGGAACGCCGCAGCATTGCCCTTGCCCTCAGCCACTTGCGTCAAGGGCGTTTCGGCGCGGTTCATTGGCATGTTCATCGCGACCAACTGTGGTCCGCTGACTTGCACGGTTATGCCGCTGCTCGCGGACGCGGTGCCTATCGCTTGATGTTCAGCCATCTCGGCGGCCAGCGGTACCGAGTGGAGGGCGTACGCAACCCGCACCGCTGAGGGCACATCAGCGGCGGCGTGTCGATGCGGTGGCGGCATGGTTTTGCTAGAATGCCCGCCGCGTCGCCTGGTCGGCGTCATTTTGCATCCGGTTCACCCCTTACGAGGGTAGCCACCTGGAGAGATTACCCATGACTCAACCTATCGTCGTGGCGGCACTGTACAAGTTCGTCACCCTTGAAGATTACGTCGCCCTGCGCGAGCCACTGTTGCAGGCGATGGTCGACAACGGCATCAAAGGCACCCTGCTGATCGCCGAAGAAGGCATCAATGGCACCGTTTCCGGCAGTCGCGAAGGCATCGACGGCCTGATGGCGTGGCTCAAGCAAGACCCGCGCATGGTCGACATTGACCACAAGGAGTCCTACTGCGACGACCAGCCGTTCTACCGCACCAAGGTCAAGCTCAAGAAAGAGATCGTGACCCTGGGCGTGGAAGGCGTGGACCCGAACAAAAAGGTCGGTACCTACGTCGACCCCAAGGATTGGAACGCGCTGATCAGCGACCCTGAAGTACTGCTGATCGACACCCGCAACGACTACGAAGTGTCGATCGGCACCTTTGAAGGTGCGATCGACCCGAAGACCACCAGTTTTCGCGAATTCCCCGACTACATCAAAGCCAACTTCGACCCGGCCAAACACAAGAAGGTCGCCATGTTCTGCACCGGCGGCATTCGTTGCGAGAAAGCCTCGAGCTATATGCTCAGCGAAGGCTTCGGCGAGGTCTATCATCTCAAGGGCGGTATCCTTAAATACCTCGAAGAGGTGCCGCAGGAGGAGACCAAGTGGCAGGGCGACTGCTTCGTGTTCGACAATCGCGTCACCGTGCGCCACGATTTGAGCGAAGGCGACTACGATCAATGCCATGCCTGCCGCACACCGGTCAGCGTAGAAGACCGCGCGTCCGAGCACTACGTGGCCGGCATCAGTTGTCCGCATTGCTGGGATAAGCTGCCGGAGAAAACCCGTCGCAGCGCCATCGACCGGCAGAAGCAGATCGAACTGGCGAAGGCCCGTAACATGCCGCACCCGATTGGTTTCAACTACAAGCAAACCCCTTCCGAGGCTTGAACCATGTCCGCGCGCCTGCTCTATGTAATGGACCCGATGTGTTCCTGGTGCTGGGGCTTTGCCCCGGTAGCGCAGGCGCTGGTTGAGCAGGCCCGGGCGGCCGGCGTGGAGTTGCACCTGGTGGTGGGCGGATTGCGCACCGGCAGTGGCGCGGCGCTGGAACCGACTACGCGGCGCTATATCCTGGAGCACTGGCAGGCGGTGACCGACGCCACCGGCCAGCCGTTCAAGCGCGAGGGTGCGTTACCCGAGGGGTTTGTCTATGACACCGAGCCTGCGTGCCGCGCCCTTGTCACTGCGCGCAGCCTGGCGCCGGATTGCGCCTGGACGCTGCTGGGGCTGATCCAGCATGCATTTTATGTAGAAGGCCGCGACGTCACCTCCGCCCACGTGCTGGTGGAACTGGCCGAACAGGCCGGTATTCCGCGTATCGAGTTTGCCGGCGAGTTCGACCGTGCCGAGCAGCACGCGGCCACGGCAGCGGATTTCACCTGGGTGCAGGATTTGGGCATTGCCGGTTTCCCAACCTTGCTGGCCGAGCGCAACGGCCAATTGGCGCTGCTCACCAATGGCTACCAGCCGCTGGACGAGCTGTCACCGTTGCTCGCCCGATGGCTGGAGCGCGCTACCTGTGCGGGATGAGTCAACCATCAGCGACCGCCTGACCTGGGCGGAAATCCGCCGCCTGGCCCTGCGTCACCGCAAATCCCTGTGGATCGCCAACAGCGTCGCCGTGCTGGCGACCTTGTGCAGCGTACCTATCCCGTTGCTGTTGCCGCTGCTGGTCGACGAAGTGCTGCTGGGCCATGGCGACGCCGCACTCAAGGTGATGAACCACGCGTTGCCCCTGGGCTGGCAGAAAGCCGCCGGTTATATCGGCCTGATGCTCTTGATGACCCTGGCCCTGCGCTGCGGCGCACTGGTGTTCAACGTGGTGCAGGCGCGGCTGTTTGCGCGGCTGGCCAAGGACATTGTCTACCGCATCCGCGTGCGCCTGATCGAGCGGCTCAAGCGCATCTCCCTGGGCGAATATGAAAGCCTGGGCAGCGGCACGGTAACCACCCACCTGGTCACCGACCTGGACACCCTGGACAAATTCGTCGGCGAAACCCTCAGCCGCTTCCTGGTGGCGATGCTCACCCTGGTCGGCACGTCGGCGATTCTGGTGTGGATGCACTGGCAACTGGCGCTGCTGATCCTGCTGTTCAACCCGTTGGTGATCTACGCCACGGTGCAGTTGGGCAAGCGCGTCAAACACCTGAAAAAACTCGAAAACGACAGCACCTCGCGGTTCACCCAGGCGCTCACCGAAACCCTGGACGCCATCCAGGAAGTGCGCGCCGGCAACCGCCAGGGCTTTTTCCTCGGGCGTCTGGGCCAGCGGGCCCGGGAAGTGCGGGACTACGCCATTCACTCGCAATGGAAAACCGACGCGTCCAGCCGCGCCAGTGGTTTGCTGTTCCAGTTCGGTATCGACATCTTCCGTGCCGCCGCCATGTTGACCGTGCTGTTTTCCGACTTGTCCATCGGCCAGATGCTCGCGGTGTTCAGTTACCTGTGGTTCATGATCGGCCCGGTGGAGCAGTTGCTCAACCTGCAATACGCCTACTACGCGGCAGGCGGCGCGTTGACGCGCATCAACGAGCTGCTGGCCCGCGCCGACGAGCCGCAATACGCCGGAGGTGCGGACCCCTTCAGCGGGCGTGCGACCGTCGGTATCGAAGTGCGCGGCCTGGACTTCGGCTACGGTGACGACCTGGTGCTCGACCAATTGAACCTGGCCATCGCACCGGGGGAGAAAGTCGCGATTGTCGGCGCCAGCGGCGGCGGCAAAAGTACCCTGGTGCAACTGTTGCTGGGCCTCTATACACCGCAGGCCGGCAGCATTCGTTTTGGCGGCGCGAGTCAGCAGGAAATCGGCCTGGCGACCATCCGTGAAAACGTCGCGGTGGTACTGCAGCACCCGGCGCTGTTCAACGATACCGTGCGCGCCAACCTGACGATGGGCCGCGAGCGCACGGACCAGGCCTGCTGGCAGGCACTGGAAATCGCCCAGCTGGATGCTACCGTCAAGGCATTGCCGTTGGGCCTGGACAGCGTAGTGGGGCGTTCCGGCGTGCGTTTTTCCGGTGGTCAACGGCAACGCCTGGCCATTGCGCGCATGGTCCTGGCCGAGCCCAAGGTGGTGATTCTGGATGAAGCCACCTCGGCGCTGGACGCGGCCACCGAATACAACCTGCACCAGGCGCTGGCGCGGTTTCTCAGTGGGCGTACTACACTGATCATCGCCCACCGGCTCTCGGCAGTGAAACAGGCTGACCGTGTATTGGTGTTCGATGGCGGGCATATCGCCGAGGATGGCGACCATCAGCAGTTGATTGCCGATGGCGGGTTGTACGCCAAATTGTATGGACACCTGCAACAAGTGCGTTGATTTAGCTTAGGCTGTGCTATCGGGAGCGGATTTTCGCGTGCGTATTGAGCTGTGCATGTGCAAGGGACTTCATGAAGCAAAAGCGGACTCTCGGAACGCCACGGCTGCTGGGCATTGTCTGGCCCTTTATTGCCGTTGTGCTGTTCCAGGCATTGTTAGGCTGCGTCAGTCTCTACGTGCTCTCGGCGGTGCGTGGCTATGTGGCAGGTGAAAGTCTGTGGTCCAAGGGCCAGAAAGACGCCATCTACTACCTGACCCTCTACGCCGATAATCGCGAAGCCGCCACCTACCTCAAGTATCAGCAAGCCATTGCGGTGCCCCAGGGCGGGCACGAATTGCGCATCGCCCTGGACAGTTCTACGCCTGATATTCCGGCTGCGCGCCTGGGTATCATCAAGGGCGGCAACCACCCGGACGACGTCTCCAGCCTGATCTGGCTGTACCTCAACTTTCGTCATTTCAGCTACCTGGAAAAAGCCATCGAACTCTGGACGGTGGGCGACGGCTACCTGTTGCAACTGGACGACCTTGCTCGCCAAATGCATGACGCCATTGCTGCTGACCGGGTCGATGCCGACGATGTGCGGCTGTGGAAGGCGCGTATCACGGCAATCAACGAAGGTGTGACACCGGCGGCCAAGGCGTTCAGCGATGCCTTGGGCGAAGGTTCGCGGATGATCCTGCGCCTGTTGTTGATCACTAACCTGGCCACGGCCCTGGGCCTGATCGTCCTGGCGCTGCTGCGCACGCACAAGTTGCTGGCCCAGCGCCATGCGTTTGCCGACGCCCTGCAGGCGGAGAAAGAGCGGGCGCAGATCACCCTGGAGTCGATTGGTGACGGGGTCATCACCACCGACGTGGACGGTGCGATTGCCTATATGAACCCCGCCGCCGAAGCGCTGACCCACTGGAATTCGGCCCAGGCCCAGGGCCTGCCGCTGGCGGCGTTGTTCAAATTGCTGGATGAGAACGCCGAGCCGGACGGCTTCACCCTGATCGAACACATCATCAAGGGCGAACTCAGTGGCGGCAGTGACCATTCCAAGCTGATCCAGCGCCTGGACGGCAGCACCGTTTCGGTGACCCTGGTGGGCGCGCCGATTCGCAGCGCAGGCAAGGTCAGTGGCGCGGTGCTGGTGCTGCATGACATGACCCAGGAGCGCCAGTACATCGCCAATCTTTCCTGGCAGGCGACCCACGATGCCTTGACCGGCCTGGCCAACCGGCGTGAATTCGAATACCGCCTGGAGCAAGTGCTGCAGCAGGTGTCACGCCAGCCAAACGGCCGGCATGCCTTGATGTTCCTCGACCTGGACCAGTTCAAGCTGGTCAATGACACCTGCGGCCACGCTGCGGGCGACGAGTTGCTGCGGCACATTTGCGCGCTGCTGCAATCGGACTTGCGCGAAGGCGATACCCTGGCGCGCCTGGGCGGCGATGAATTTGGCATCCTCCTGGAAAACTGCCCGGCAGCGGTAGCCGAAAAGATCGCCGAGAGCCTGCGCCACACCGTGCAAAGCCTGCACTTTGTATGGAAGGGCCGGCCGTTCATGACCACCGTCAGCATCGGCCTGGTGCATATCTCGCAAACGCCCACCACCCTGGAAACGTCGCTGCGCGCCGCCGATATGGCGTGCTACATGGCCAAGGAGAAGGGGCGTAATCGGGTGCAGGTGTATCACGCCGATGACTCGGAGCTGTCCATACGCTTTGGCGAGATGGCGTGGGTGCAACGCCTGCACATGGCCCTTGAGGAGGACCGCTTTTGCCTTTACTCCCAGGAGATTTCACCTCTGGGCCATACCGAAGCGGGCACCGGTCACATCGAAATACTCTTGCGCCTGCACGACGAAGCGGGCCGAACCATCCTGCCCGACAGTTTTATTCCGGCGGCCGAACGTTATGGCTTGATGACGTCCCTGGACCGCTGGGTGGTGGAGAACGTATTCAAGATCATCGCCCGTTGCATGCATGAGCATCCGGGCCGACCCATGGCCATGTGTGCGATTAATCTGTCAGGCATAACCATTGGCGATGATGATTTTCTCGGGTTTTTGCGTGAGAAATTCGACACTTACAGCATTCCCCCGGAAATGATTTGTTTTGAAATAACTGAGACCAGCGCTATCGCCAATTTAGGCAGCGCAATTCGTTTTATTAATGAACTCAAGGCGTTAGGTTGCCACTTTTCCCTTGATGATTTTTGCGCCGGAATGTCCTCATTCGCCTATCTCAAACATTTACCTGTAGACTTCTTGAAGATCGATGGAAGTTTCGTAAAGGATATGCTGGACGACCCGATTAACCGCGCCATGGTCGAAGTGATCAATCACATCGGCCATGTCATGGGTAAACGCACAATTGCCGAGTTTGTTGAAACGTCGCAGATAGAACAGGCGTTACTTGAGATAGGTGTGGACTACGCTCAAGGCTATCTGATCGAACGCCCGCAATTGTTTACCTGTGACCGCCTGCAATGCCGACCCGTGCGGCCGCAGCCTCTGTTATTCAAGGCGCCCGGCACCTTCCGCTGAAACTTGCCGGTCTGTACATCACACTTAAAAAGGAGCCCTACAGTGATCGACACATTCAACAGAACCGGCCCGCTTATGGAAGCCTCAAGTTACCCCGCCTGGGCCCAGCAATTGATCCAGGACTGTAGCGAGAGCAAGCGTCGGGTTGTCGAACACGAACTGTACCACCGCATGCGTGATAACACGCTCAGCGCCAGGACCATGCGCCACTACCTGATCGGCGGTTGGCCTGTAGTGGAGCAGTTTGCCTTGTACATGGCACAGAACCTCACCAAGACCAAATTCGCCCGTCATCCTGGCGAGGACATGGCGCGACGCTGGCTGATGCGCAATATTCGCGTGGAATTGAACCATGCTGATTATTGGGTGAATTGGGCGCGTGCCCATGGCGTCAGTCTTGAAGACCTGCAGGCCCAGGACGTGCCACCGGAGTTGCACGCACTGAGCCATTGGTGCTGGCACACCAGCTCGGCTGACTCGTTGATCGTCGCGATTGCCGCCACCAACTACGCCATCGAGGGCGCGACGGGGGAGTGGTCCGCCGTGGTCTGTTCCACCGGCGTGTATGCCGCTGCCTTCCCCGAGGAAGAGCGCAAGCGTGCGATGAAGTGGCTGAAGATGCACGCCCAGTATGATGACGCGCACCCTTGGGAAGCCCTGGAAATCATCTGCACCCTCGCCGGCACGAACCCGAGCAAAGCCCTGCAGGTGGAGTTGCGACAGGCCGTGTGCAAGAGCTACGACTACATGTATCTGTTCCTGGAAAGTTGCATGCACCTGGAACAAGAGAAGGAGAAGGCGCCGGCGCTCGTGCGTGAGCGCCATGCCCGAGTCGCCAGCGAGGCGTGATGCACAGGTAATGGCGGGGGGTTACCCCGCCATTGCCAGGCGATTACGGCCTGCGCGCTTGGCCACGTACAAGGCATTGTCGGCTCGGCGCAGCAGGCTTTCAGCCGACTCAGCCGCCAGTAACGTCGAGCAGCCGAGGCTTACTGTCAATTCGATTCGCGTCCCTTCTACCCAGTAGTCCTGGGCTTGCGCCGCCTGGCGCAGGCGTTCGCCGACCATCCGCGCCGCATCACGGCCGGTGTTGGACAGCAGGATCAGAAATTCTTCCCCGCCAAACCGAAACACCATGTCCACGTTGCGCAGCTGGCCCTTGATCGCCGCAGCCACGGCGCGCAATACGCTGTCGCCGGCGGTATGGCCATGGGTGTCATTGATGCGCTTGAAGTGGTCGATGTCCAGCATCAACAGAGACAGCGGGTGCATGTGCCGCCGCGCCATGTCGATTTCCCGTTGCAGCGTCTGGTCCATGGCGATGCGGTTGCCGGTTTCGGTCAACGGATCGCGCAAGGCGCTGCGGGTGGCGGCGCGGTAGAGCAGGGCATTGCGCATCGGATACAGCAGGGCCGCCAACAGGGATTCGAGTTGGCCCAGTTCCTCTTCCATAAAGCGCTGATTGCGGCGGAACACCAACTCGCCCAGGTGCTCGCCATCATGGCTCAAGGTGTAGCTCATCGAATGATGGCCGCGTTGGCCGAACTCCAGGCGCAGGTCAGTGGTGACGTGGCGGTATTGCAAGGCATCCAGCGGCACCAGGCGCTGGATTTCGCGAAAGAACAGGCCAAGGATGCGTTCCGGCTCAAGGCTGGTTTGCAATTGCTGGTTAAGTTGCTGGCGGAGCTGGCCAAGGGTGGCGGGGCGAGCTGAACGCAGGGATGGCTGACCAAATCCCAGGCGTTGCAATTTGGCACTGTCAAAGTCAATTGCGTTGGTCTGGGTGGGTGTTTTCATAGGTGCGCGGCCTCTAAGCACATGACTGTCTTACAGGCGGATGAGAGTGGCAAGTGCCAGGCGTCTTACTGGTCCTTCAGTTCCGTAAAACATTGGGGATCAGTCTAAACCGCTTTACGCCGGGTTATAAGCCCGGGGCACTGCCACACGTCTTGTCATCGTTTGACCTGCTTGAAAGGTGTTAGAGCCAGATTCATGCCAAATCGTTTTATTTAATAAATAGCTATATGAATCAATTGACTGCCCCGGCTCGAAAAACAATCGACAGCGCGTGGCGTCATTTATCTGGCTGGACAGTCGCAGGATTACCGGGCTACCAGCGTGGAACTGTCAATTTGTTCGATCGACGTGACACCAGTCAGCGTCATCGCCACGCGCATTTCCCTGGCGAAGATATCCAGCAGGTTTTCCACACCGTTCTGCCCGTCGGCGGCCAACGCGTACACGCTGGCGCGCCCGAGCAGGCAGGCCTTGGCCCCCAGGGCGAGCATGCGTACCACGTCTAGCCCGGAACGAATGCCGGAATCCACCAGCACGGTGAGGTCATCGCCGACGGCCTCGGCAATCGGTGGCAACGCTTTGGCGGTAGACAACACGCCATCCAGCTGGCGGCCGCCATGGTTGGAGACCACGATGCCGTCGGCTCCGAAGCTCACGGCATCCTTGGCATCCTGTGGGTCGAGGATGCCCTTGATGATCATCGGCCCCTTCCAGAAGTCGCGAATCCACTCCAAATCTTTCCAACTGATCGAGGGATCGAAGTTGTTGGCCAGCCAGCCTATGTAGTCCTCCAGGTGCGTGGGTTTGCCCAGGTACCGGGAAATATTGCCCAGGTCATGGGGACGGCCCATCAACCCTACATCGAACGCCCATTGCGGCTTGGTCATGGCTTGCAGCATTCGCCGCTGCGCGGCATAGGGGCCGGACATGCCGGAGTGGGCATCACGATAACGCGCGCCCGGGGTCGGCATATCGACGGTAAACACCAGTGTCGTCACCCCCGCGGCCTGCGCGCGCTCCAGCGCATTGCGCATGAAGCCGCGATCCTTGAGCACGTACAACTGAAACCATATCGACTGCGGACTTTGTGATGCCACCTCTTCAATCGAGCACACCGACACCGTCGACAAACAGAAGGGCACGCCTTTGTTTGCCGCCGCCTTCGCCGCTTGCACTTCACCGCGCCGGGCATACATGCCCGTCAAACCGACCGGGCTGAGGATGACCGGCATGGCCTGCTCCTGGCCGAACAACGAGGTTTTCAGGCTCAGGTTGTCGACATTGCGCAAGATGCGCTGGCGCAGGCTTATCTCGGCCAGGTCCGAACTGTTGGCCCGCAGCGTGTGCTCGGCGTAGGCGCCGCCATCGATATAGTCGAATAGAAAGCGCGGCAACTTGCGCTTGGCGGCAGCGCGGTAATCGGATGCGGACGAAATGATCATGTAGAGGGGCTCCACTCGGCGAAGCGCTCCACGATAAGCAAAATTCTGGCATGATAAAAACAACTTTTATCGCTGTAATCGAGTCGCAAAGGGAATACTGATGAATCTGCGAACCCTGCGGGCGTTTGTCGAAGTGGTGCGCCAGGGCGGGTTTTCCCAGGCGGCTGACGTGGTATCCCTGACCCAGTCCACGGTCAGCAAAGCGGTCAAGACGCTGGAGGAGGAACTGGGCACCCCGTTGCTTAATCGTCTCGGCCACCGGAACGAACTCACCGCCGCTGGCGAAATTGCCTACCGTCGGGCCTTGGTGATGCTGGCTGAACGCAACGACCTGATAGCCGAGATCAACGACCTGCGCGGCCTCAAGCGCGGCGTGCTGCGCATCGGCCTGCCGCCGGTGGGTTGCGGCGTACTGTTTGCCGCAATGTTTGCCACCTACCGTACGCTTTATCCCGACATCGACATCGAACTCACCGAGTACGGCAGCAAAAAACTGCGCGAATGCCTGGAAGCGGGGGAGGTCGACCTGGCGGCATTGCTGCTACCGGTGGATGAGTGTTTCGACTACCAGCCGGTGCGCAACGAACCGCTGATCGCCGTGCTGCCCATCCACCACCCGCTGGCGCGCCGCGAACGCATCGACTTCACCGACCTGGCGGACTCTGCGTTCATCCTGTTCGAAGCCGGTTTCGCCCTCAACGCGAAAATCCTCGCCGCCTGCGAACGCAAGGGCGTCGTGCCAAAGGTAACGGCCCGCAGTGGGCAGATCGACTTTATCGTCGACCTGGTCGCCGCCGGCCTGGGCGTGGCGTTCCTGCCGCGGATGCTGGCGCACAAACACCAGCACGCCGGCATTGCCCTGATCCCCCTGGACGAACCCCACACCGACTGGCACATCGCCCTGGCCTGGCGCGCCAGCGCCCACTTGCCACCGGCAGCCCGTGCGTGGCTGGAACTGGCCAGGGAGCAGGCGGTTTCGACCGGTCAGCCTTTACAGTCGTGAAAAATCTTAGAGGAGGCTTGACTTCTTCTTTTTAATCAGTAACATACGGCGCATTCCGCGATAGCTCAGTTGGTAGAGCAAATGACTGTTAATCATTGGGTCCCTGGTTCGAGTCCAGGTCGTGGAGCCAGATAGAGAAAAGCCTGCAGAGATGCAGGCTTTTTTTTGCGTGGGATTTGACGAATTAACCGGCGTTAAAGCAGGGCGATGATGGTTATGGGACAGATTTGCCTTTTGGCTTGGTTGGCTTTGGGGTAGCAAGCATTCGATTCAATTCACCGGCGAGCGCTATCAGCTGTTGCTCCAGTGCTTCGACCTCTGAGACGCTGATGCCATTGCTGATGACTTGCAGGGTTTTGGCTTGTTTGTTCGAAACAGGCGCGAGGTCATGTGCGTCCGGGCAAACCAACGCCTGTCGCAGCAGGTTGTTGATGACAGTCTGATAGCCGGTGCCGGCATTTTCCGCACGCGCACGGGCGGCTTCGATCACCGCATCGTCCAGCATGATCGTGATGCGGGTTTTTCCTTTGTTGCTGGCGATGGCGCCGCGTTTGGCGCTGCTGAAGTCGTATTCGTCTTTCATGGTTCAAACTTCCAGGTACTGGCGCCGTTCATTTTTGGATGCAAGCCGTGCACTGATAATGCGTACGCAGTTGGGGTCGCGATAGGTGTAGGCCACCACCAATACGCGCCCCTTTGCATCTGTGCCCATAATCACCCAGCGTTCTTCTGCGTGATCGCGGTCTTGCATGGTCAGGGCTGCCTCGTCATGAAACACCGGCTCTGCATCAGCAAGGCTTATGCCTCTGTGCTTGCGCTCGTTGGAGAGGCTTTTTGCATTGTCGAATTGAACCATGAATGTTTTCATTATGCATATTTTATATGTATAAAAAGTGGATAAATGGATCGGCCATCAAGGAACGGCACAGCCCGGATGGGTCGTGTTTGGAGGCGCTATTTCCCACTCGATCAGTTGAAGTTTGATCTTGCAGAAATCGTTCAGGTATTTCCGTAAGCGGCGGGCGACCCCTTACGTAGCCACATTCAGTTCCGATTGTCGGAAGGCATGATTGGATTGACCCGCAGGCTCAGGCAGAGGGTTTTTAAAGGCGGTTTGGGGGGGGGGTAACGTTTTGCCTTGGTGGCGTTGGCAAATAACTGTTAATCATTGGGTCCCTGGTTCGAGTCCAGGTCGTGGAGCCAGATAGAGAAAAGCCTGCAGAGATGCAGGCTTTTTTTTGCGTGGGATTTGCCCCGGCAAGCAAGTGCACGGCGACGATCATCAATTTGATCCAGTGCTAATGCACCCTCACTTAACCCCAGCCATCAGCCTCGACGATTGCCTCTTTGGGAGCACCCTATCGCCATGAAGACACAACCGGGTATCCAAAAGGCAGGGTTTGCGGTGCCCAGGCCTACGGCGATCATTGACACGCCTACTGCAAACATGATGCGTTCTCCATAACCGAAATATCCATTAACCACTGGGCTGAATTTAACATAGGCCCTTAACGACTCAATAACAACTCGCGCTCGGCCGGTAATTTCGGTTCTGCGTCCAGGCTGGGCTTTCCTGTGCACCGCGTCGCCACGCCTATATCCCAGGTCAGCGCATCCGCCACGCGGGCGTTCTCGGGGCTTATCGCCCGACCGCTATCCCGTCGGGTTTATACTGGCCACCTTCAAATACGTCGAGATTCCCATGAGCACCTCTGTTTCCCTGACGCCGGCACGCAAGCCGGTCGCGCCCCTGGTGGCCTTTCTCATCCTGGTGGCAGGCGCCCTGTTTCTGCAAAGCGCGGTGGGCATGCGCCAGGTTGTGTTGCTGATCGTCGGCGCCGCCTTGGGCCTGACGCTGTATCACGCCGCCTTTGGTTTCACCTCGGCCTGGCGTGTGTTTATCAAGGATCGGCGTGGCGCCGGGTTGCGCGCGCAGATGGTGATGCTGGCGGTGGCGGTGGTGCTGTTTTTCCCGGCGTTGGGCGCGGGGACCTTGTTCGGTCAGCCGGTGGTCGGGCTGGTGGCGCCGGCCGGGGTGTCGGTGGTCTTTGGCGCGTTTATCTTCGGCATCGGCATGCAGCTGGGCGGCGGTTGCGCGTCGGGCACCCTGTTCACCGTAGGTGGCGGCAATGCGCGGATGCTGGTGACCCTGTTGTTCTTTATCTGCGGATCGTTGATCGCCACCCATCATGTCGATTGGTGGTTTGCCTTGCCGTCGTTTGCGCCGGTTTCAATCGTCAAAAGTTTCGGCGTACTGCCGGCGTTGCTCCTGAGCCTGGCGGTGTTCGCGGTCATCGCGCTGGTCAGCGTGCGCCTGGAGAAGGCCCGCCATGGCCAACTTGAAACCGGCGTCACCAGCGAGCATCAAGGGCTGCGCCGCTTCCTGCGTGGGCCCTGGCCGTTGGTGTGGGGGGCGATAGGCCTCGCCTTGCTCAACTATGCCACGCTGGCGCTGGCCGGGCGGCCGTGGGGGATTACTTCAGCGTTTGCGCTGTGGGGCGCCAAGGTGGCGAGTGGGCTGGGGGTAGACGTGGCCAGTTGGGCGTTCTGGCAGATGCCGGCCAACGCCAAGGCCCTGGCCGCACCGGTCTGGGAAGACATCACCAGCGTCATGGACATCGGCATCGTGCTTGGCGCGCTGTTGGCCGCGGGCCTTGCCGGACGGTTTGCGCCGAGCTTGAAGATACCGGCGCGCTCGTTGATCGCGGCGGTCATCGGTGGCCTGTTGCTCGGTTATGGTTCGCGCCTGGCGTATGGCTGCAACATTGGCGCCTACTTCAGCGGCATCGCCTCGGGCAGCCTGCATGGCTGGCTGTGGCTGGTGGCTGCGTTTATCGGCAATAGCGTGGGCGTGCGGCTGCGACCGTTCTTTTTCGCTGGCGAACGGCCTCAAGTGGCCTTGAACGGTTGCTGAGCGAGCGGCTCCAGGTTCGCCTGGTATGTCCGAATCCGTCCCGAGACGGTCCGCCTTGCGCCTGTTACGATCCTGAAGAGGGCTTTACCATGATTTGCAGTATCGGCCCCTAATCCAAGCCTGAAGGACCTACCATGAGCCGCACAGCCCTGATCGTAATCGACGCCCAGCATTCATTCCGGCATGCACCCTACTGGTCCGAAAACGACCTGTCGAGCTACCTGGAAAACCAGCAGGCGCTTATTGATGGCTGCGTGCAGCAAGGCATCCCGGTGGTGCAGGTGTTTCATGTGGAGGACCAGGGCGCCTTTTCGCTGGCATCGGGTAACGTCAGGGTATTGAGCGAGCTTTCGATCGATCCGCAGTTGGTCATCCATAAGCACTACCACAGCGCCTTCGCCGGTACGCCGCTGGGCGCGCGTCTCATCGAGATGGGTGTCACCCGTTTGATCATCAGTGGTATTCGTACCGAACAGTGCTGCGAGACCACCACGCGGCAGGCCTCGGACAGCGGGTTCAACGTCGACTTCGTCAGTGAGGCCACGCTGACGTTCGCGATGACCCACGCCCGCAGCGGCCGGGTGTACACCCCGGCCGAGATTCGCGAGCGTACGGAGCTGGTGCTGGAAGGCCGGTTTGCGCGCATCGTCACCGTCGCCCAGGCATTGGCGGGGTGAATCAATGAGCGTGCCGGTGCTGTTCGTGTTGTTGCCCAATGTGCTGATGCTGGATCTGGCCGGGCCTGCCGAAGTATTGCGCCTGGCCGCGCAGATGGATGACCCGGCGGCGGTGGATTTCGAGCTGCACTACGTCAGCCCGGTGCCGTCCCTGCACACCTCCATCGGCTTGCCGTTGACGGGCCTGGCACCTTTGCCGGCCAGTTTGGCGCCCGGCACCCTGGTGGTGTTGGTGGGCTCGAGCATGAAGGTAGACGAAGCCGGCCTGCGCGTTTTCGAATCCGCCAGCGACAGCCTGGTGCAGTGGCTGCAAACGGTGTTTGCGCCCTCTGCCGAGCATTTGATATGCGTGTGCGCCGGCGCACTGACGGCCGCCCGCGCCGGGCTGCTTGACGGGCGCCAATGCACCACCCACCACGCGCTGTGCGCTACCCTCCAGGCCCTGGCGCCCAAGGCACGGGTCCTGGAAAACCGCCTGTACGTCACCGATGGCCCGGTCAGCTGCAGCGCCGGGATCACCGCCGGTATCGATATGATGCTGCACCTGGTCGCCGAGCGTGCCGGGCCCAGACTGGCATGCGCCGTCGCGCGGGATATGGTGGTGTACCTGCGCCGCAGCGGCACTGACCCGCAGCTATCGCCGTGGATCACCGGGCGCAATCACCTGCATCCGGCCGTCCATCGCGTACAGGACGCCATTGCCGCCGCCCCGTGTGACGCCTGGACCGTGACCCGCATGGCAAACCTGGCCTGCACCGGCAGCCGCCATCTGGCGCGCCTGTTCCACGAGCATGTCGGCATCAGCCCGCTGGATTACCTGCACCGTCTGCGCCTGGCCGTGGCCCGCGAGCTGCTGGTGGCGTCGAGCCTGGACATCGAAACGGTGGCCGAGCGCGCAGGCTTTGGTTCGGCGCGTCATCTGCGGCGTATCTGGGGCAAATATGAAGCGGGCACGCCGTCGGCAATGCGCCTTATTGAGCAGGCGTCTCGGCAGGCGTGATTGGGGCTTGAGCCGCCTCGGCTTCGAGCTTCAAGCGGTCCGCCTTGCTGATGTATTTATCTTTGCTTTTCGGCGCCAGTTTGGCGTTGGCCTTTTTGGCCTTGGCCTTGAAAAGCTGCTGGAGTTTTTTCTGGCGGTTCATGTGCGTGGGCCTGGCAGGTAAAGGCGCGAATGATACCAGCTAAAAAACCGTGGATTGAAAGGTTTACCTGCCGAGGAGGCCACCGATCAATGCGCGAGGAACGCGCTGATCAGCGTGATCACCTGTTGCTGAATCTGCGCCCTGGTCCGCCCGGCCTCGCCGTCTCGGCAAATCATGCTGTCACCGGGCATATCCTCGTCGAGTATCGCCGCCGCGCCGGGTTTGCACTGCGCCATAAAGCTGAAGTGGCTCGCGTCGCTGATCTCTACGTACTGCGTGGAGGCTTTCGGCAGCCGTCTGGCCAAGTCGGCAGACTCCAGCCCCACAGCCATGTCCTCCGAGGGCACGCCTCCAGCAATCACCAGCGCCGGCACGGGCAGCGCGGCCAGGCTGGCATCGGTCATGCCCCGCGACAGGCCCAGGTCCAAAGACACCACGGCGGCGACGCGCTTGTCGCTCAAGTCAGCGGCCAGTTGGGCTTTGCCATCGGCAACGCCGGTAGGGTTCATCTGCGCGTAGCCGATGCAACCGCCCAACTTGGGATGGGCCAGGCAGTCCCGGGCGAACAGATCCGCATCGAAACGCGCGCCGGCGATTTCCAGCACCGTCCAGCCACCGAGAGAATGGCCCACCGCCGCAATCCGGTGTTGCGCCACCGCGCCAAATTGCGTTGGCTGCGCAAGCACCGCATCGATGGCGCGGCTCAGGTCTTTGGGCCGTTGCCATAACTGCGCCGCTGCGTCTGCACTGCGATCCTTGGTGGTGGTGCCCGGATGATTCACCGCCGCCACAATATAACCCTGCCGCGCCAGCGCACTCGCCAGCCACATCTGATTGCCCCAATTGCCGCGATAGCCGTGGGAAAGTACCACCAACGGGTGCTCACCACCGGTCGGCGGCGCATCGGGCACGGCGAGGGCGCCGAAGAACACCGCGTCGTCTCGGATCAACCGGGGAGCGGTCCTGATTGCCGTGGGGTACCAGACGGCCATTTCCAGCGCGCGCTGGTTGCGTGCGTCGGGCAGGGTGGTGGTTTTGAAACCGATGGGGTTGTCGTTGGCGAATGCGGGAGTGATCAGACCAATCAGGAGAAAGGCGGCGAGGGTGATTTTCACTGGTTTCTATCGTCCTTGAAGTGAGAGGCGCAGCATGATCTGAAACGGGCGGTTTGGGTAGCGCGCAAGTGGCGTGATCACTGTTCCGCGCTGCCGCTGCTTAGTCGTAGGCGAACTGATCAATCAACCCCAAGCGCGGGATACGGCTGTTGGGCTGCAAGAGTGCGCCGGGAGCTATCACTGCGTTTGCGCCAATCTTGCAGCCATCGCCTACCAGGGCGCCGAATTTGTTCACATCCGTCTCAATGACGGCATCGGCATAGCGGATTCTGATATGCGCGCCATCCAGTTCGTTACGGTAGTTGGCGATGATTGCACCGGCTTCAATATTGACGCCTTCGCCGATCACCGAATCGCCGACAAAGTTGAAATGCGCCAGCTTGCTTGCATCAAGCATGAAGCTGCTTTTCAGTTCGCAGCTTGGGCCCACGATGCAGTGTTTGCCCAGATAAACGCCGCCACGCAGGTAGGCGCCTGCGGCGACGAACGAGCCTTCACCGATGATGATCGGCCCCTTCAGCACGGCGCCTTCTTCGACGGTGGCGCTTTCATGGATGGCGCAGTTTGCGTGACGGCGGTAGCCTGCGCCGAGGCGTGAGAGCAACGTCAGGACGTGGTTTTCGCAGTCCTGGGCCACCTGCCAGGCGGCGGCTCTGCCCAGTCCAAGCGAGGGCCATTGAGTGATGAATGTGCTGATCTCGGGAAGCTTCATGGAGAATTTTTCCGGTGCGTGAGAAGGCGGGCTCAGGCCATATCTTATAATGGTCTGCACCGGATTTGGCTAATGGCGCGCGAGGCGCGATGTGGGAGGGGGCTTGCCCCCGATGGCGGCCTCTGGGCTGGCCGGGATGTTGGATTGGACCGAGTACAT
>NZ_CVTO01000114.1:0-5047 GCF_900004715.1 Pseudomonas sp. 24 E 13 | reverse complement strand
TAACGGGGCGCCTGAGATCAAGATCAAAAGCAGATCAAGATCAAGAGCGACTCGCTGCGCATCGTGGTTAGCGGGTTAGCGTTGGGCGCTACTACGTTGTGTAGATACCCATGCCCCGATCGCGATGCGCCGCCTGATTGGGCTTCAGGTCGGGATTGTTTGGAGGGAGCGCAGCGAAACAAGCGCTAATAGTATCGTCCGGTTGCCTGCACGGATGCTGGTCTAGGATTTTTTCTTGCGGTTCTCAACGGAATAAAAATTCACTGGCATCTACAAGGAGTAGCCAGTAGGCTACATGTGAATCTGTGACCAATACGATCGGCGGAACGCCTGAGTTCGATGCATGGCTCGACGGCATGAAGGATATTTGCGGAAAAACGGCGGTGCTGGCGCGTCTGGATCGAGCCGAAGAGAACAATTTTGGCGATTGCGCGCCTGTCGGCGACGGCCTGAGCGAAATGCGTGTTTTTGTCGGGCCAGGCTACAGGATCTATTTTGTACGCACGGGCATCGCCGCTTAGCTGATGTTATGGGGCGGCGATAAAACCGATCAAAAAAGAGCAATTAAACGGGCAAAAGAAATCCTCGATGCCCTGAGAGGTAGATGAAATGAGCGAATCGACATTCAAACCCGAGGACATGCCAATCCTCGACCTTGATACATCCGGTACTCGCGTTTACGAAGCTTCGCGCTTTCTCGACAGCCCGGAGACCATCAGTGCCTATCTTGCGCAGAGCATGAAGGCCCAAGACCCGCAGATCCTTATGAAAGCACTGGCTGAAGTCGCCAAGGCCCAGGGTGTGAACAAAGTGGCCGAAGCGGCGGGGGTTAATCGGGAAAGTCTTTATAAAACCCTTAAGGGCGGGTCCAAGACGCGCTATGAGACGATCCAGAAGTTGATGGTGGCGTTGGGGGTGGAGCTGACGGTGCAGCCGATTGTAAGCAAAAAGGCCCACAGACCTTAATGCCGGGCACGCCATTGGCAGCAATGAGCAAGCTCGCTCCTGCATAAAGCCGTTTCAACGCACCAGGCAGGCTGCCTCAGGTCAGGCCCCACTCATGGCACATTTGCGCCATGCGCACCGGGCCTTGCATGGAACCGGCGCCTTCTCTGTCGTTGTGGCAGGTTCGGATAAGGTGCAGTTTCGATCGTTCCCACGCTCTGCGTGGGAATGCCGCCCTGGACGCTCTGCGTCCGCTGTTAGGTCGTGACGCAGAGCGTCACAGGCTGCATTACCACGCGGAGCGTGGGAACGATCGATGCCGGGCACGCCATTGGCAGGAACGAGCCAGCTCGCTCCTGCATAAACGGGTCTCACCGCACCAGGCAAGGCTGCTTGTTGTTGAAGCGCCATCCCGGCATCAGGAACTGCATCGCCACGCTGTCATCCCGCGCGCCGAGGCCCATGCCTTTGTACAGCTCGTGGGCCTTGGCCACGGCATCCATGTCGATATCCACCCCGAGGCCAGGCTTGGCCGGCACTTTCACGTAGCCGCCTTCGATCTTCAGCGGCTCCCGGGTCAGGCGTTGGCCGTCCTGCCAGATCCAGTGGGTGTCGATCGCGGTGATTTCGCCCGGCGCCGCTGCCGCCACCTGGGTGAACATGGCCAGGGAAATATCGAAGTGGTTGTTGGAGTGCGAGCCCCAGGTCAGGCCCCACTCATGGCACATCTGCGCCACGCGCACCGAGCCTTGCATGGTCCAGAAGTGCGGGTCGGCGAGGGGAATGTCCACCGATTGCAACTGAATGGCGTGACCCATTTCGCGCCAGTCGGTGGCGATCATGTTGGTGGCGGTTTTCAGGCCGGTGGCGCGGCGGAATTCGGCCATGACTTCGCGGCCCGAATAGCCGTTTTCCGCGCCGCAGGGGTCTTCGGCGTAGGCCAGGACGTGATGCTGGTCGCGGCACAAACGGATGGCTTCCTTGAGTGACCAGGCGCCGTTCGGGTCGAGGGTGATGCGCGCCTCCGGGAAGCGCTCGGCCAGGGCGGTGACGGCTTCGATCTCGGCATCGCCACTCAATACGCCGCCTTTGAGCTTGAAGTCGTTGAAGCCGTATCGGGCCTTGGCGGCTTCGGCCAGGCGTACCACGGCGTCGGCCGTCAGGGCTTTTTCATGGCGCAGGCGCAACCAGTCGTCGTCGGATTCCGCTTCGTTGCGGTAGGCCAGGTCCGTGGCGGTGCGGTCACCGACGTAGAACAGGTAACCGAGCATCTTCACCGCATCGCGTTGCTGCCCCTCACCCAGCAGAGCGGCCACCGGCACCTCGAGGAACTGACCGAGCAAGTCGAGCAGCGCCGCCTCCATCGCGGTTACGGCGTGAATGGTGATGCGCAGGTCGAAGGTTTGCAGCCCACGGCCGGCCGCGTCGCGAGAGGCAAAGGTGCTGCGCATCCGGTTGAGGATGCGCTGGTACTGACCGA
Source organism: Pseudomonas sp. 24 E 13 (assembly GCF_900004715.1). Lineage (NCBI taxonomy): Bacteria > Pseudomonadati > Pseudomonadota > Gammaproteobacteria > Pseudomonadales > Pseudomonadaceae > Pseudomonas > Pseudomonas sp. 24 E 13. Next base: position 2,622 of record NZ_CVTO01000114.1, on the reverse strand, counting down.
TCGGCTGGCCGATCACCAGGCTGCGCGCGTCCTCCAGGGTTTCGCGGATGCGCTCGCCGCCGGGCACTTCACCTACGCCGGTGTTGCCGCTGCTGTCCTTGAGGATCACGATATTGCGCGTGAAGTAGGGGCCGTGGGCGCCGCTCAAGTTCAGCAGCATGCTGTCGTGACCGGCGACCGGGATGACGTCGAAATGAGTGATGACGGGAGTATTCATGGCAAGGTCCTTAATACGCTCAAAGAGGTTTGCTGATGGCGTTGGCGGTGGGCGCAATGCCGGGCGACATGAGCCCCGTGGAAGGTGAGGTCCTGGCGAAAAACACCAGGATGGCCGCGAGCACCGAGGTGCCGGCCAGGCCGTAAAGCCCGCCCTGGATCGAGCCGGTGGTTTGCTCCAGGAAGCCAAAGGTGGTGGGTGCGACGAAGCCGCCCAGGTTGCCGATGGAATTGATCAACGCGATCACTGCAGCGGCGATGCGCACGTCCAGGTAGCCCTGGGGAATCGGCCAGAACAACGAAGACGCAGATTTGAAACCGATGGCCGCAAAGCAGATCGCCACGAACGCGAAGATCGGCCCGCCCGTGGTGGACATGAACATCCCGGCCGCTGCGATCAACAAGGCTGCCGCGACCCACGCCTGCTGGAACTTGAACTTGCCGGACAGCGTTGCGAAGGCGTACATGGCGATGATCGAGATCAGCCACGGAATCGAGTTGAAGAAGCCGACTTGTATATCACTCAGGTCACCCATCTTTTTGATGATGCTCGGCAGCCAGAACGTCGCTGCGTAAATCGTCAGTTGGATGCAGAAATACAACACGCAGAACAGCAGGATCTGCCGGTCCTTGAGCAGCTTGCCGAGGGTCGGCTTGACCGTGGTCAGGGCTTCGCGGTCACGCTGTTCCTGATCGATGGCCGCAACCAGTGCGTCCTGTTCTTCGCGGCTCAGCCACTGGGCGTCATGGGGCTTGGAGTCCAGCCAGAACCACACAAAGAAGCCCAGCGCCACCGAGGCCAGGCCTTCGATGGCGAACATCCATTGCCAGCCGTGCAAGCCGAAACCTTCGATCTGTAACAGCGCACCCGACAGCGGGCCCGAGATCAATGACGCCACCGCAGAACCGCTGAGGAAGATCGCAATGGCCTTGCCACGCTCAACCCCGGGCAACCAGCGCGTGAAGTAGTAGATCACCCCGGGAAAGAAGCCCGCTTCAGCCACGCCGAGCAAAAAACGCAGGATGTAGAAGTGGGTTTCGTTCTGGATGAACGCCATCAGCGTGGCGACGATGCCCCAGGTGAACATGATGCGGGTCAGCCAGATGCGTGCGCCGACCTTTTGCAGCAGCATGTTGGACGGCACTTCAAACAGCGCGTAGCCGATGAAGAACAGCCCGGCGCCGAAGCCATAGGCCGCCGCGCCGATGCCCAGGTCGTGCTCCATGTGCGTACGCACGAAGCCGATATTGACCCGGTCGATGTAGTTGAGGATGAACATGACCACGAACAGCGGGAGCACATGGCCCTTCACTTTGCTCACGGCGCGGGTGAGCACCGAGTCGGTTTCTGGTGCAGCGGATGCATGGCTGGAATGGTTCACGATGGAAAACGCCCCCTGATTTGTTTTTATGCGGGTTATGGGTTTTGTTGCCAGACATCATACAAGTTGTTTTTTGAAAATCGCAATGCGCCGCAATGAGTATTTGTTCTCATAAAGGCGCTGATGGAATGATATTTTGGTTATTTGCTCGTGCTATAAGGGGTTTTCTATCAGCGGAGCACCGTTCGATTCGCAGGATGTTTCGGGGCGTAATACCGGTCTATCAGATTGGTTGTCATACAAGTTAACTGTCTCGTGAATCAACTCGGCGTCGTCGGTGAACGGGATGTTAAGCTCCCTCCAGCCCAACCCCGTGGACCCTTAGCGATGCCCATTGAAAACGCACCTCCCGTGCGCAGACGCTCCACCAACCTGGCCCAGGGCGTGGTCGACGCGCTGACCCAGCGCATCCTGCTCGGCCAGCTCAAACCGGGCGAAAAACTGCCGTCCGAATCCACCATCGTGCTTGAGCATGGGGTGAGCCGCACGGTGGTACGCGAAGCCATCTCCAAGCTGCAGGCGTCGGGGCTGGTGGAGACGCGGCACGGCATCGGCACGTTCGTGCTGGAGCAACACGCCCGGCAGGGCCTGCGCCTGCACGTCGACACCGTCGCCAGCGTGCGCAACATGCTGGAACTGCGCCTGGGTCTGGAGGTGCAGGCGGTGGCGTTGGCCGCGTTGCGCCGTACCGACGCGCAACTGGCCCATATGCGCCAGGCGCTGGACGACTATCAGGCCTGCCTGGCCAACAACGACAGCTGCGTGGAAGACGACAAGCGCTTCCACCAACTGATCGCCGAAGCCACCGGCAATACGTTTTTCAGTGAAATCATGCAGCACCTGGGCACCGCGATGATCCCCCGCACCCAGGTCAAGGCTGACGAGCGCGGCGGGGCGGATTTTGCCAAGCTGGGTCAACTGGCGAGCCTGGAGCATGAGGCGATCTTCAATGCCCTCAAGCGTCAGGACCCGGATGCTGCGCGGGCGGCAATGGTGCTGCATCTGACCAATAGCCGCGACCGTT
>NZ_CVTO01000115.1:79360-105429 GCF_900004715.1 Pseudomonas sp. 24 E 13 | reverse complement strand
ATCGCTATCGCCGGCACGTCTCAGTGCAGGTGCCCGGCCACGGCGCGGTGGTGGGTGATATCGCCTGGGGCGGCAATTGGTTTTTCCTGGTGTCCGACCACGGCCAGGCGCTGCAGATGAGCAACGTCGACGCCCTCACCGACTACACCTGGGCCATGCTCAAGGCCCTTGAAGCCCAGGGCATCTACGGCGAAGACGGCGCGCTGATCGACCACATCGAACTGTTCGCCGACGACACCGAGGCCGACAGCCGCAACTTCGTGATGTGCCCCGGCAAGGCCTATGACCGCTCCCCCTGCGGCACCGGCACCAGCGCCAAGCTCGCCTGCCTGGCGGCCGACGGCAAACTCGGCCCCGGTGAGTCCTGGGTCCAGGCCAGCATCACCGGCAGCCAATTCCAGGCCCGCTATGAATGGGACGGCGAGCGCGTACGCCCGTTCATCACCGGCCGCGCCCACATGACCGCCGACAGCATCTTGCTGATCGACGAGCAGGACCCGTTTGCCTGGGGCATCTGAGCCCTTCCCCCCTACTCAATACCAAGGAGTCAGCACCATGAGCGACAACATCTTCACCGGTTGCATGCCCGCCCTGATGACGCCGTGCACCCCCGCGCGCAAACCGGACTTCGACGCCCTGGTGGCCAAGGGTCGCGAATTGATCGATATCGGCATGAGCGCCGTGGTGTATTGCGGTTCCATGGGCGATTGGCCGCTGCTCACTGAAGCCGAGCGCCAGGAAGGCGTGGCGCGCCTGGTGGCCGCCGGCGTACCGACCATCGTCGGCACCGGCGCGGTCAACAGCCGTGAGGCCGTGTCTCACGCGGCGCATGCGGCCAGGGTCGGCGCGCATGGCTTGATGGTGATTCCGCGCGTGCTGTCCCGTGGCGCCTCGGCCACCGCACAAAAGGCCCACTTCGCGGCGATCCTCAAGGCGGCGCCCAACCTGCCGGCGGTGATCTACAACAGCCCGTACTACGGTTTCGCCACCCGCGCCGAGCTGTTCTTCGAACTGCGCCGCGAGCACCCGAACCTGATCGGCTTCAAGGAATTCGGCGGCGCCGCCGACCTGCGCTATGCGGCGGAAAACATTACCTCCCAGGACGACGACGTGACCCTGATGGTGGGTGTCGATACCCAGGTGGTGCACGGCTTTGTCAATTGCAACGCCACCGGCGCCATCACCGGCATCGGCAACGCGCTGCCCCGTGAAGTGCTGCAACTGGTGGCGCTGAGCAAGCAAGCCGCCACGGGCGATGCCAAGGCCCGGCGCCAGGCCCGCGAGCTGGAAGCCGCGCTGGCGGTGCTGTCCTCGTTCGACGAAGGCTGCGACCTGGTGCTGTATTACAAGCACTTGATGGTGCTCAACGGTGACCAGGGCTATGCCCTGCACTTCAACGAAACCGATGTGCTCAGCGCCGCTCAACGCCGCTATGCCGAGCAGCAGTACGCGCTGTTCCGCCAGTGGTACGCCAACTGGTCGGCCGAGCAGAACGTCGCTTGATTTTCTGTAGGCGCGGGCTTGCTGTGGCGAGTCATCTGCTGGTCAACAGCCGAAGAGAGGCATAAGCGATGGCCAATCCCCACTCAGCCGACATCGTCGTGGTCGGCGCCGGCATCATCGGCGTTGCCTGCGCCTTGCAACTGGCGCGACAAGGACGGCAGGTGCTGGTGATCGACGCGCAGGCGCCGGGCATGGGCGCCTCCTATGGCAATGCCGGGCACCTGGCCACCGAGCAGGTCTTTCCCATCGCCGACTTGTCGATCCTCAAGCGCCTGCCGGCCATGCTGCTCGACCCCATGAGCCCGCTGCGCCTGGACTGGACCTACCTGCCCCGCGCCCTGCCCTGGTTCATGCGCCTGCTGTTGAACCTGCGGCCGATACGCTATCAGCGCACTGTCGCCGGCCTCCGCGCGTTGAATGAAGCCAGCCTCGCCGCGTGGCAGCGCTTGTTGGGCTCCATCGGGCACCCGCAGTTGCTGCGCGAAGACGGTTCGCTGCTGGTGTTTGAGCGCGCCGAATCCCGTGCGGCGCTGGATGCCTTGCAGCAACGGATGCAGCAGCAAGGCGTGCCGGTGGCGTTCTGGTCGGCGCAGGCGGTGCGCACGGCGGCGCCGCAGTTGAGCGAGGCGATACAGGGCGGTTTGTTTTTTCCGCGCACCGGGCATTTTCTCGACCCGTACGCAGTGGTCGGCGAGTTGGTGAACGCGGCCAGGGCCTTGGGTGTGACCTTTCTGCAACAGCGCGTCGTGGATGGCCGCGTGGAAAATGACGGTGTGTCATTGATGACGGAGCACAGCGTGGTCACCGCGCGCCAGGTCCTGATCGCCTGCGGCGCCCACTCGGCCCGTCTCACCGCCACCCTCACCGGCAAGCGCGTGCCGCTGGACACCGAGCGCGGCTATCACCTGATGCTGCCCCACGAACACCAGCGCCTGCCCTTCGCCGTCACCTCACTGGAGCGCAAATTCATCATGACCCCCATGGCCGACGGCCTGCGCCTGGCCGGCACCGTGGAATTCGCCGGCCTGGAACGTCCGGCCAATATGCAGCGAGCGTGGCAGTTGCACCGCTTGAGCAACGGCCTGTTCCGCCAGCCGCTGAACGCAGCCGACGCCACGCCATGGATGGGCTTTCGGCCCTCCCTGCCCGACTCGCTGCCGATCATCGACCGGGTGTGCGACGGCAAGGTGCTGCTTGCGTTCGGTCATCAGCACCTGGGATTGACCCAGGCGGCGGTGACGGCGGAAAAAATCGCTCAGTTGGCAAGCGGTGAAGCAGTGCCTGGGGTGCAGGCGTATCGAATGGCGCGGTTTTGATAAAGCCACCTGTTCGCGCCTATTTGACCAGCCGCTTTTCTTTAGAGGGGCGATAGCCGAAATACGAGCTGTAGCACTTGCTGAAGTGACTCGGTGACACAAAACCGCAGGCCACCAGCACGTCCACCTGCGACAGCTCGGTGTGCTGCAACAGGCGCCGCGCTTCGGTCACGCGCAACTCCATGTAGTAGCGCTGCGGCGTGGTGCCCAGTTGTTCCTTGAACAGGCGCTCCAACTGGCGGCGCGAGCGACCGGCGTAGACGGCGAGCTGGTCGAGCTCAAGCGGTTCTTCCAGGTTGGCGTCCATCAGCTTGAGCACTTCGCGCAGCGGTGCGCTGACGCAGACGTTTTCGGTCGGTTTGATGCGTCGGTAGCGCGACTCCTCGAAGGCGAGGATGTCTTCGATGCCTTCGACCAACGCCTTGCCGTGCAGGCTCTTGATCCAGTCCAGGGCCATATGGAAGGCGCCCGAGGGGCTGGAAGCGGTGAGGCGGTCGCGGTCGATCACATAGGGCTCGCTGGTGACCTGCGCGGCCTTGCACACCTCCGCCAGCGCCGGACGATGCTCCGGGTGGATGGCGCAACGATAGCCCTGCAACAACCCGGCGCGGCCGAGAAACCATGAGCCGTTCCACAGGCCGGCAAGCCCGACACCCTGTTCGGCGGCGGCGCGCAGGATATGGATGAAGTCTTCACTGGCCTTGAGTTCGGTGCGAAATCCACCACAGATCACCAGCAGGTCCAAATCCTGCAACACCGAAGGTTCCAGGCGCGCATCGGGACGGATGACCAGGCCCAGGTCACTGATAATCTCGCGCTCGTCCCACCCGAACGTGCGCGTCGCGAACAGCTCGGGGCGCAGCAGGTTGGCGGTGACGAGCGTGTCGAGGGTCTGGGTGAAGGCAGGCAGCGAGAAGTGTTCGAGCAGCAGGAAGCCGATACGGGTGACCGCCGCCGTCTGCTGGGGATTGTCATTGAGGTAGCGCAGGTTCTTACCCTTCATGCCACCGCTGAACTGGCGTCTTTCCATCGAGGGTTGGCCCACTCTTATTGTTGATGCAGTGGGCGCTATCTTAGGGGCAAACGCGGTGGCTGTCTCATTCCCGGCGGCTGATCAGCAAAAACCTGTGGCGCCTGAAACCTGCGATCCAGGCGCTGGCGCGCCATCTGATACGGTTTTTTCCGCGCCATCTGCCTCTGTATCGAAAACCGCCCGAAGCGGACAATGGCGCCATCCGACATTCCTGTCGTCCCCCTTCCCTTTGGAGGCCTTAATGACCAAGATGGCTATTTTCCTGTTCGGTTTTCTGGTGTTGACCATCGGCATCGGCATGCTGGCGACCATTTCGCCGGTCTAGTGGGGCTGTCACCCGACAAAAAGCATCGGATACAACGACAGCACCAGCAACCCCGCCATGGTCCAGTTGAATGCCCGCAACCAACGCGGCTCGCGCAAGACACTGCGCAAGCCGCTGCCGCAGCCGACCCACACGCACACACTTGGCAGGTTGACCACGGCAAATACCAGCGCAATCACCAGCACATTGGTCACGTAACCCTCGGCCGGCGTGTAGGTGGTGATCGCGCCCAGTGCCATGATCCACGCCTTGGGGTTGACCCACTGGAACGCCGCCGCGCCGAGAAAGGTCATCGGCTTGCCCTGTTCGTCATCGCTGTCCGCCATGCCGCCGGCGTTGGCGATCTTCCACGCCAGGTACAGCAGATAGGCGGCGCCGACATAACGAAGCAACGTGTACGCCCAGGGGAACAGCTTGAACACTTCGCCCAGGCCCAGCCCCACGCAAATCACCAGCACCATGAACCCGATGCTGATACCCAGCGCATGGGGCATCGAACGGCGAAAGCCGAAATTCACGCCGGAGGCCAGCAACATGGTGTTGTTGGGCCCGGGGGTGATCGAAGACACGAAAGCGAACAGCACAAAGGCTGACAGAAGGCTGGTGGACATGAACATGGCGCGGCATCCAAGCGGGGGTTGATGTCCTGCGACAGTAGAGGGTTGCGCAGGTTATCGCCCCATACAGCTGGGGCTGGATCGAGGAATACACTTTGACGACATGGCTTTCACGAAGCTTTCACAGACGCAGGCCTAAGGTTATCCCAGCTCCTACATGAACACCTTTTAGCCCGCTCCCCCATCGCGGGCTTTTCTTTGCCTGTAATTTTTCCCGGATAAACAGGGTGAACGCTGTGATAGACGATCTCGGCGGTCCCAGAACCGCACAACAAGCACTGTTCTACGACCTTGAAGATGCCGGCGCCGTGATCGGCTGGTCGGTGGTTGAACTGAAGGCCCTGGCGGCCAGCGGCAAGGCGGGCGATCAAGCGGCGCTGCTGACCAAAGTGTGCGCGCTGCTGGCCGTCCAGCAGAAACGTCTTGAAGCCTACGCACATGAAGTCAAAGAGCAGCGAATCAATCGGTCTGAAGCGGCTGGCTGAGACCAGCCGCATCGCTGCATCGGGCTGATCAGCGGTGTTGCGTTGAATGCTGACCGCCATCAGCATGTTGTTTTTTTACACGCTTTCGCGCCCTGAGTTCGTATTGGTGGTGGACAAACCAGATCACCAGAAGCAGAGCCGTCACGCCGAAAACCAGGGTTAAAAGCTCTAGCGCAGTACCTTCGTGTGCAAACATTTTTCGTTCCTCATCCTGAAGCCGTGTGACCGGAAAACAGTCACACCGAAATTGTTTGTAACAATACAAACAATTTCAGGGTAGTCGGCTGAGGCGTCCGTGACAACCGTTTAAAGGCTGGAACCCTTGAGCCAGACACGTCATTCGTCGAAAACCACGGACTCTGGGTTTGAAAAAACGATGGCCCGGGCGTTCTGCACCGCAAAAAAACCCGGCGCCAGGCCGGGTTCATCAGCTTGAATCAATCACTAGTTATCCGGATGCTCACTCGCCACTGAATCGGCCGCATCCACATCCGACATATCCTCCTCCAGCGGCGCGTCATCGTCCGGCGGCAGTGGAATATTGTCCTCATCACGCTTGGGGTCGTGACCGGTTTCGTTATCGGTATTGCGAGTCACATCCTGTTGAGACAGGTTCCCCGGGGCATTTTCGTTGATATGCATGCTGGTTCTCCGTTCCTACGCTCGGGATATCCGCGCTTGATATTCAGAGACGGCATGGCAGGCAGAGTGCCGGGTGGCAGACGAATGGTGATCCCATGTGGGAGGGGGCTTGCCCCCGATGGCGGCGTGTCAGTCTGATCGTTCCCACGCTCTGCGTGGGAATGCCGCCTGGGACGCTCCGCGTCCCGCCGACAGGTGACGCAGAGCGTCACGGGATGCATTCCCACGCAGAGCGTGGGAACGATCATCAAGGAACCATAAATCGCAAACAATAAAAAACCCCGTAGACGCTAATCTACGGGGTTTTCAAGAGTGGAGGCCGAGGTCGGAATCGAACCGGCGTAGGCGGATTTGCAATCCGCTGCATAACCATTTTGCTACTCGGCCTCAAACGATCAATGCCTGTGTTGCCGGCATTCACCGCATACAAACTTGAGTGGGCTCTGTGAAGCGCGCCTCTACTCTCTAACTGATCCAACACATCTAACTCATTGAATACATTAAAGTTTTTAATGCTTCATTGCGTTCGATGGGCGCCATTATGTACTTATTTGCTTTTGCCCGCAACCCCTTGATTTCAAAAATATTTCGCATTGGCATCAAGGGGTTGCGTGGCCGCCCTACTCCTGGATGCGTTGCGCCTGGTACTGCGGGTCGGCCTTGATCTGGGCTTCGGTGAAAGGCAGTGGGCGCAGCTGTTTCTCGGAGAAGGCCTGGGTCTGGTCCACAGCGTATTTTGAGTCAGGATTGCTGGATTCGGAGAACGCCAGTACGCCTACCGCCTGGGGGCCTTTGTCGTCGAAGCTGACGATTTGCAGATAGCTGGTGCCGCTGACGACTTCGCGTTTGCCGTCGGCACGGGGTACGGTTTGCATGGCGTTGTAGATGCCCAGTTCCTGCGGGCCGCCATGCATGGGGGTTTGCCCGGAGACCTGGAGGTCGCCCCAGCGTTTCACGCCGAGTTTGTCGACGGCGGCGCTGGAAGCGAGCATGGCTTCGCGCAGGGCCTTGGCCACGGGTGCGCGGTCGATGGCGAGGCCACTCGGGGTGGTCAGCGGGTGGGCCGGGTCGAAAGCGACGCGCCAGGCATCGGGAATCTGCTGCAGGTGTTCCACCAGGTTGATGAAGTGCACCAGGCCCAGGCCGCTGTCGAGGTTGGCGCGCTGGTCCCAGGTTTTCAGGCTGGTGCACAGTGACTCAAGCGCGGCGGCATCGTTGCCCAGGTGCTTGGCGCAGAACGCCAACAGGTCGGGCATGACTTGCCCCGCCAGGTACACCTCGTTGTCCATGACCATGCTTTGCAGGGCGCTGACGGTAATCGGTTGTTTCTCCAGGGATTGCAGGCGTTGCAGGGCAAAACGTGCACGGGGCCCCAGGCCGATGTTGTCCTGGCTGATCACCGGGGAGAAGCCGGTGAGCGGCGCCTTGGGGTTGGCCATCCAGGCCGAATCGTTGGAGTGCTGCACGTAGTCGCTGCGTTGCAGCTGCGGCAATTGGGCAGCCGGGAAGATGCCCGCTTGCGCGGCGCGAGGGTCGATGTCCCAGGCGCAGGCGCTGCGGCTGCCGTCGAGCATGATCATTTGCAGGCCGGCCCGCGGGTCGCTGCATTGCGCAAGCTTGGCGGCGCTGACGTTGGGCACCACCGACAGGTTCATGTACAGGCTCTGGCCCTGGTCATCGGCGGCCAGGGTATTGACCCACGGGATGCCTTGCAGGGTATGCACCGAGGTTTGCAGCGCCTGGAGGCTGTCGGCGCGGTTCATCGCGTACCACTGTTGCAGCACCCGGTCGTTGCCGAGGTTTGCGTCGCGCAGGCTGTATGCATAGTGGTTGTCCCAGTCCAGCTTGCCGGGCCATTGCACCACGGGGCCGAACTGCGAACTGTAGACCGTATGGGTGACATCCTTGAGGCTGCCATCAGCCTGTTTGGCCTGCACGGTCAGCGTGGCTTTATCCAGGGGCAAGGACTTGCCATCGAGCAGGTAGCGGGTGGAATCCTTGGGGTCGAGGGTCAGGCGATACAGGGTGAAATGCTTGGAAGTGTCCACCGTGTGCGTCCACGCCACGTGCTGGTTGAAGCCGATATTCACCACCGGCAGGCCGGGCAGCGCCGCGCCCATTACATCCAGCTGGCCGGGAATGGTCAGGTGCATCTGGTAAAAACGCATGCCGCCCACCCACGGGAAATGCGGGTTGGCCAGCAACATTCCACGCCCATTGAAGGAGCGATCCCGGCCGACGGCCACGGCGTTGCTGCCCCGGTCAAGGGTGAAACGCTGTTGATGGGCAGCGGCCAGTTCGAATGCCTTGGCGTCGGGCTGCGCGGCGGCCGTGGCCTGGGGAGGTGTCGCGCCAACCAAGGCTTCGGCGAACTGCCCGACGCCCCCTTCCACCAGCAGCCGGCGGGTCAGCTTGACCAGGTCTTCCTTGACCAGCGGACGCACCCACGCCGCCTGACACTGCGCCGGTGCGCCCTGCTCTTTCAGATAACGATTGAAGCCTGCGACATAGCCTTCGATACGCTGGCGGATCTGCGGCGTTTGCGCGCTCCAGAATGCCTCGACCGCATTCGGCGTGTTCAGCCAGGTAAAGAACACGTCGCTGGCGAGGTTGTTGCGCTCTTCCAGGGTGGCCTGCTCGGGGCCGAAGAATCGGGCACGCTGGCCATTCACCGTAACGATTTCATTGGCCAGCAGGCACAGATTGTCCTGGGCATACGCGTAGCCGATGCCGAAACCCAGACCCCGTTCGTCGTTGGCGCGGATATGCGGCACGCCATAAGTGGTACGCCGAATCTCCGCCGACGCCTGCACTACCTGCTCGCGCGCCGATGCCGCCAGGCTCAACCCCAGCAACATCCCTGCCATGCCTATCCTGGACAACCCATTGGAAATAATCACGCCGACTCCACAGTCAATTGAACACCCTCGATAGGGGCAACTACCCCACCGTTAGGACGCAACCCGCCGGCAATAATTTAGCCGCGCGGCAGGTTTATTCCCGGCGTGCACACTGTGACAAACCTGATACCGACAAATTTTCTACAGCTTGCACTTCATGATTTTGCTCGTTCGTTCGTCTTATTGAATAAGAGCACCATCATTTTCCTGATAAGGCTCTGATAAGGAGTTTTGCATGTACAACCCACAAGTGCCCACGGATGGACATTCATCAACCAACGAGGCCGGTTTCGGCAACGGCTCGCAAGGGTTTGACAAAACGCCCGAACAGCAGGGCAACCAGCGCATACGCCATTTGCTCAAGTGTTTCGGTCTGCGCACCAGCCTGATTCGGCTGAAGGTCATCGACGCCTTGATCACCGCTGCCGGCAACCAGCGCACCCTTGGCGTGCGCGGTGTGCACAGCCATTTGCTGGAACTGGGCATCCCGTTGTCGTTTCTCAGCGTGCGCGAGGTGCTCAAGCGCCTGTGCAGCGAGGGCGTGATCACCCTCAATGCCGACAAGAGCTACAGCCTCCACGAAGAGGCTGCCAAAGTGCTCAATGGGCGCGTCTGAATCACGCGCTCATCAGAAGTGAGGCTTGACCTTGCGCCGCATGATGCCGTTGATCACCACAACGACAACGGCAATCGCAATGGCCAGGTACTGGAAGGTTTTCTCGCTGATCACGCCGATGTTCTGCAGGTAAGACAGGCCGAACATCGAGGCCAGCACGGCCAGGGCAATCAGAATCGAATATTTCAAGCGTTGCTTTTGGGTCATGACGAGTTCCTGAACCTGAAGAATGTATGCACGTTGTGTCGCTGCGCATGCCGGGAAGCTACCCGGTGGCGGGGACGGACTGAGGCCGGCCGAGGCTCATGTTACAGGCGATGAAAAATTTTGGCTCGTCCTACGCCTGCCGGCGTTTGACCCCATTGCCCGTACACCTGCGGATACACGATATTCGCCCCTCCTGTACGGAACGTACCTACGCGACAGCCCCAACCATACGAAGCCCAACAAGGAAGAATCATTCGCCAAACAACATAGGGAAACTTGGGCCAACGTCACTTGGATTACACAATTGATTTCAGGCCTCGCCAACCTCCGTATACGCCGGGACACCTCCTCCCTGGAAACCACCCCGCCACCTCTGCCGCAGCTTGCGCCACAGCAGGTGCCAGCATTGACGCTTCCTTCCGTGCAAGGGATCGCACCCGTCAGCGCGATTCGCTCGGACCTGCTCAGTGGCCTGCAAATAACCGATCAACGCCTGTTGCTCAACCAATACCAGTCACTCAATCAGGATATCCAGGCGCTGTTGCGATGCCAGCCAACGCTCAATAACGTTATCGAGCAACAACTCGCCCGCAGCTTCGGGGCCACCCCTCCTGTGGACGCTTCATCACTGTATGTGCATCGCTATCACACCGACGAGCAGGGACAGCGCACGCTGGTCTCGGCGCGAAGCATCACCGAAGCCTTGTTCGATGCGCTGCGAAATCTCAACAACTCGGTTGAACCGCTGTCACCGACACTCCCGGGCGCTGCAGAAGTCGGCTTTTACAGCACGGTTGAACCCAGCGAAAGTCACCGGCAGCTAAGCGCCGGCAGCTCGCTGCTGGCCATCGCCCAGGCCATCGAGAACGACCTGCCTGCGAGCTTTACACGGTTCTGGACGCAGCCGCGCCCGGGCGCGGTCAACCCCGAGTCACCCCAGGACCAATTGCTGAATACCCATCGAGAGATGTTGTCGACACTGGCCGCCTTGAGAGTCGAAGACGGCACACTGAGCCCGGCCGCCAAGACCCTGATCGACAAAGCCTTTGAGTACCCGACGCTGGCGGATCGAGAAAGCGCCATGCGCGATGGCGAGCGGCCGGGGGTTTATCCGCTGAGGGTCAATCTGCCAATGCCCGCCGGAACACTGTTGGCCGGCGCATTCATGATCACCCGCCGCGACGGGTCATCAGCGGCACGTCCTTACGACAAACCGGAAACGGACAGGACCTTGACGCCCGCCGAACAACGAGGCCTGACGGTGCTGTACACCCCGCGCGACGGGTATGAAACGTTCGACAGCCCGGGTGAAGCGTTTGATACGCTCGGCCAGCGTCTGCGCTCCGATCCGGAGGCGGCAGAGCAGTTGAAACAGACACTGCCATTGACGCTCCAGCGCAGCCTCGACGGCGATTGGAGCAAGAACCTGAGCAGACAGCTCACGCCAGTCACAACCGACGTCATCGCCACCGGCGTGCCGCAATTGCTGCAGCTTCATCAGCACAATCTGACTAACCAGTTGCAAGCGCTGTATGAACCCGAAAACAGCGTGCAACTCGATGATCCATGGCGCGCGCCGCCAGTGATGGCCGGCCTGCAGCAGGCCGCCGACCTGAGCCTGCATTTCGACGGGACCAATGCGCTATGGGCGCGTACTCAATCGCTGCAGGATCGCTTGAGCAAAGTGGACGGTCGCCAGGCACTGGATCGGCAATTGGCGAATCGAGGAAACTGGCAGTACCTGGCGCAGCAACTGAACCAGGCCTATCACTGCCTGTCCGAGCAGGCGCCCGCGCGACAGGTCTCCGCCGCGCTGAAAAACGCGCCGATGAACATAGCGCCAGAATCGTCCCAGTATCAGGCCTACATCCTCGCGCCCGGAAAACCAGCCACCGTGGAAGCCTTCATCATCGAGAATGGCTTGCCACTGCCCAGGACCAGAAGCGAGTTGCAGTCCCTGGCAGAGGCGGCAGCGTTAAAGGCACGTCAACATCCGTTCGGCAATTTCGGCGGAGGTTTGTCCTGGCCGATCCCACTGGATATCAGTCAGCAACAAACGCTGCGAACGGCTGCAATCGCGCATGCCAACGCCGGCACGCAATCATCGCAGGCAGGGGCGCAACGCAACGTACTGGCCTATCTGAACAGCAGCCGGCCCCTTTCCCCCGATGCCCTGGAGGATCCGGTCAAGGCGCTGGAAAGCCTGGTCAGCTCCCCTGAGGGCCGGGCGCTGGGCCTGGCCATGCAAACCAGACTGAACGGCATCGCTACCGACTCCAGCATCAATGACTACACACTGGCCGCGCTGCATCTGACGCTGGATCCGGAATCCATTACGTCGCCCCAACGCAACCGGCTAGCCGGGTTCGATCTGGCCCAAGAAAGCCATTGGGGACAACCTCTGTCGAGGGTCACCGAAGGCCTGCGTCAGTGCTTGATCGACCAGGGACGGGCATCACCCGCACTGGCAAAGACAGCCGTTCATCTGCTGTTGATGCGCACCCACCCGCAATACCTGGTCAGGGATATCCCCGATGAAGTTCGCCAGGGCACCCAGGCCTGGCGGGACCTTTGCCTGGCAGTCGACGCCATTGGCAGTAGCGCGGCCAACATGACCTACGCCGAGGTGATGATAAAGGCCTGCGCACTGCCGCCCGCTCCGGCCTCCATACAAACAGCGGCGTTGGTGGACTGGGGCGTCAGCAACAATATTCTTGAAGCAAAAGGCGACGCACTGTACAGCCAGGATGAGCTTGATCGGGTGCAGGCAGCCTTCAACAACCAGCGGGAAAAACTCAAGGAAGGCAGTGCCTTGATGGACACGGTCATGCCGGATCGTGCAGCGATGGCAATGGGTCTGCTCATCGGCGAGTTCGGAAAGGAC
Organism: Pseudomonas sp. 24 E 13; assembly: GCF_900004715.1. Classification (NCBI taxonomy): domain Bacteria; kingdom Pseudomonadati; phylum Pseudomonadota; class Gammaproteobacteria; order Pseudomonadales; family Pseudomonadaceae; genus Pseudomonas; species Pseudomonas sp. 24 E 13. The sequence continues at coordinate 92,901 of NZ_CVTO01000115.1, read as the reverse complement.
GTTGACTTCGATGAGAAAATATTTTCAAGACTCTCCAGCACCGTAACGCCAAAGCCAAGCAAACCGTACTCCATGCGCGAAATCGTGATGGAGCAGATCGTCATGGACGACCGCTGGAGTATCGCAAAAGGCACCCACAGCGTTGACCTCGCTGCCTTCGTCGCCTTCACCCATCGACCACAATTCAATATCAAAAAGGCCTTCGACGCGGCGTTTTCCGAAGCGATCGCCAACTTTAAAAAAATCAAACACTTGAGCGTGATCAACGCTCTCAACAATCTGCCGCCTGAAGACAAGAAGAATCTCAGCTTCGGAAAAATCACCTATTACCTGGAGAAAAGTTACAAGACCAGCCCAGTGCCTTTCATGGGGCCGACTCTATTCCACACCAGCCCCAGGATCCTGGTCACCGCAGAAAATGGCGCAAAGACCTCCAACTATGCGTTCGATACGGAAAAAGGCGTTATCCATAACCTTGGCAGCCGGAAAATACCCCGCGCGCCGGAGCACTTCTCGAACGAAATAACCAAAGAGGAAGAGTTTTTCCCTGATATCAATCGAGAAAAGACCGTTGAAGGGATGAAGACGTTCGTCCACTACCTGGGGGGCGGCGCGCTGCTGAAGGGGGTCGACCTGGACAGCGTCAAGCGCGACCCACTCGATGGCGAGCGATCCGGCACCGCATCGGCACCGTACATGTTCATCAATCCCCGTACCCACGAACTCGCCGAGTCGATCGTCAAGGCACTGTACCTGGACAACCCAGCCATCCGTAAAGCCGCTGAGGGCGTCACGTCCTCTGAGCGCGCCAACGATCGATTGGTCACCTTGCGTGATGGGTTTCTCGATCTGATTCCCCTGCGCTCGGCCATTGTGAACTTCAATAAGGGCGAATACAGCGACGCCATCGACGACCTCGCCTTTGATGGCTTCGGCTTTCTCACTGCCGGGATGGGGGCTGCCGCAAAAGCGGCGAAAGTGCTGAAGACGACGGCATCGGTCGCGACCAAGGCGCTCAAGGTCACGAAGATCATGGTTGTGCCCATGGTCAAGGAGTTCAATCCGTTCAATGGCGCGGACGAAATACTGATCGGAGCCGGTAAAGTTGCCTTCGAGGCCGCCGGCGCGGTGAAAAGCGGGCTGCGCAGCCTCAAGGGGACGGTGGCGCTCGACGAACTGAACACCGCCAGCAGACGCTTTGACGCAGCCGCGACGGGCAGCTTGAACGTGCGTAATCGCGCCGTGAACGTCAATGCGATACAGCACGATGGCCAGTGGTACGCATTTGATGCGAGCACCCAACGCCCCTACGGTGCGCCGTTGGTGGCCTTCGATCCGGTCCATACACTGATGCCGCCATCACCCGATTTCAGCGCCGCAAGGGCACGTCTCAACGCGCACAAGTCAGAACGGGTTCATCCCTACAGGAAGCCGGACCCGGCGACGCTTCCAGCAAGCAAAGTGCCTGGCCCGGCGGTACAGATTACGCGTAAAACCGATCATCTACCGCCGCCGCACATAAAGTATCTCGACTTCATCAAAGGCGCGCCCACCGAAGCGCATTTCTCGCCGACCCGCAGGGGCCCTACCCGGGAGCGCTACGAACTGGAGATGAACAAAAGCCTGGCGGGGCCTCAACTGCCACGCCCTGGACTGCCCGACGTAAAAGCCATTGAACCGATCGCCGACCTGGTCGAAAAGTCCCTGGACATGGCGGATATCGTGGCCTTCGGCGAGAACCATCTCAGTCTGGCTTCATTTCGTGTGCTCATCGAACTGATCCCCGTATTTAAACGAAAAAACGTCAAGGTTATCGGGATGGAGGGCATGGTGTATGACAACAAAATGCGGCTCAAGGACGATGGGATGGGCGTCACGGGCTACAAACAACGCCCTTACGAGCCTGATTTGAATTTGCGCACACTGATCGACACGTTCAAGGCCAACGGCATTGAAGTGGTGCCTCTGGATCACTTCTATCTGACCCGCCATCGACATGAGCGTGATGCCTATAAGGCCCAGAGCAGCGCCGATCGGAATCTACAACGGCTCAAGGAAATGAACTTCTACGCCGCCCATGAGCTGCTGAGGCACACGCACAAGGGCAAGGTGATTGCCCTGGTGGGTCGTCAGCACATCAACACCACCCAGGGTGTACGTGGCCTGGCCGAAGCCACCGGCGGCATTGGCATTGGTATCTATGAGAGAGCCGGTATGAGGGGAAGCTACGGCACGAAAGCCACAGACGTGCGACCGGGCCCGAACGGCGAGCTGAAAACCCACAATGACATGACGGGAGACCTGCAAATTTTCACGCCCGAGTGACCAGGCAAACCGTCGAGCCGTTTCCTGCACAGCATGCCGGCAACGGCTCGAACCTCAGTCAGCGTGTACCCAGCGCTGATGCAGCCACCGCGCCAACGCATCCAGTGCGAACCCCAGCAGCCCGATCAGCAGCACCATCGCCATCAACTCCGAATATGCCAGCCGATCACGGGTATCGAGGATGTAATAGCCCAGCCCCGCACTGACCCCCAGCATTTCGCACGGCACCAGCACAATCCACAGAATGCCGATGGCCAGGCGCACGCCCGTCAGCACATGCCCTACCACGCCGGGAATGACCACCCGCCGCAACGTCTCCCAACGCGTGGCGCTCAGGCTCTTGCTCAACTGCAGCCAGCGCGGGTCGAGATGACGCACGCCGGCCGCGGTGTTGAGCATGATCGGCCACACCGCAGCGAACGCCAGCAGGAAGTAAATCGGCTGGTCGCCCACCCCCATCAGCATCACCACGATGGGCATCCAGGACAGCGGCGAGATCATGCGCAAAAACTGGAACGCCGGGGTGGTCGCCGCCTCCAGGTTGCGCGAACTGCCCACCAGCAGCCCCAGCGGCACGCCCACCAGCAAGGCCAGAAACAAGCCGATAAAAATGCGTTTAAGGCTCACGGCAATATGCAGGTACAACTCGCCGCGCCCCAACAGTTCCCACAGGCTGCTGAACGTGGCCGCCAGGGAAAAGCGCGAAGACAATCCATCGGCATCGCCAAATACCTTGACGCCCAGCCACCAGAGCACCAGCAAACCCGCCAAGCCACCCAAGCCGAGCAACCAGCCCGGCCACGCTACGGTTTTGCCGCTGCTCACACGCCAATCTCCTCGTTGCGCGCATAACCCTCGGGCAAGCCGAAGGTCTTCATGCCGCCGACGGCTTCGATGGCGTTGCGCACGAAACGGTCATCCACCAGGTCCCTGGCGACGAAGGCCGGGTCCAGCTCAGCGAGAAATTTCTTGTCGCCCTCGATCAGGGTGTCTTTCAGGCGGCGCACCAGTTCCTCGGTGTAGCTGGGGAATGGGTAAGGCTGGAAGTCGATGCGGTGCTCGTCCCAGTTGGCGTGACGGATCGCACCATCGGCCAGGTACCCGGCGCGGTCGGCGGCGGCAGGCGCCAGCACTTTGCTCAACACCGGTTCGGCATGCGGCGTGTAGCGGTTCGGGCCATCCTTGGACAACAGCTTCACCGCTTCTTCGAGGTTGTCGCGGGTCCAGACCTGGGCCTTGACGATGGCGTTCACCACTTTCTGCGACCACTCCGGGCGCTGGGTCAGGTCATGCTCGTGCATGAACACCACGCAGCAGGCATGGTTGCGCCAGACGTCGCCGGTGAAACGCTGCACGCGACCGACCTTGAGGTTCTCCGCCAGGGCGTTGAACGGCTCGGCGACGATATAACCGTCGATGCGCTTGCTGGCCAATGCCGGCGGCATGTCCGACGGCGGCAGCACGATCAGGTTGACTTCATTGGCGCCGATCGCGCCGCCCGCCGCACGTGACACCGGGGTCAGCCCGTTGTCGCGGAACAACTGCTGCACCACCACGTTATGAATCGAATACCAGAACGGAATCGCCACCGACTTGCCGCCCAGTTGCTTCACGTCAGTGATGCCCGGCGCCACGGTCAGGCCCGAACCGCCCACATGGTTCCACGCCACCACCTTGGCCGGCACCTTGCTGCCATAGCGCGCCCATACGGTCATGGGCGACAACAGGTGAATCACGTTGACCTGGCCCGAGATAAACGCTTCGATCACCTGGGCCCAACTGCGCAGCAGCACCGGACGTTCGGCCTGGATACCCTCGGCTTCGAACAGCCCGTTATTGTGGGCGACCAACAGCGGCGTGGCGTCGGTGATCGGCAGATAACCGATGCGTACCGGCGCGTCAGGCTCGCTGGCGGCGCGCGCCTGCAGGCTGCTAAGCAACGGCAAGGCGCCGGCGGCGCTGAGCACCGCAGACAGTTTGAGAAAGTCGCGGCGCGAGTGGGTCAGGTCATCCAGACACATGGTTAGGCTCCAGCAATTCAAGGGGATTGGGTTGAGGACGGCTCGCCTGCCGTAAGGTTTTAAGAATGTCGATGCGCAGCGCGCCGATAGCTTCGACCTGTTCCTCACGCGGTTGCGGCAGATCGATTCGCCATTCGCCCAGGGTGCGTGCCGGGCGGTTACCCAGCAGCAGGATACGGTCGGACAACAGCAAGGCCTCATCGATGTCGTGGGTGATCAACACCGCCGCCGAGCCCTGTTCGCGATTGACCTTGAGCAACAGGTGCTGCATGTCCGCGCGGGTCACTTCATCCAGTGCGCCGAAGGGCTCGTCCAGCAGCAATACCTGCGGCTGGCGGGCCAGGCAGCGGGCCAATGCGGTGCGCTGGGCCATGCCGCCGGACAACTGCGCGGGGAACTGGTGACGGGCGTGCTCCAGGCCGACCGCGGCAATCGCGTGGTCGACACGCTGGCGGCGTTCGTCGCTGCTCAAATGCGGTTGGCGGGCGAAATCCAGGCCGAAGGCGACATTCTTTTCCAGGTTCAGCCAGGGCAGCAGGCTGGGGTCCTGAAACGCCACGGCCACCCGTGGGTGCGGGCCGTTCAAAGGCTCACCCAGCACGCGTACGCTACCGCCCTGGGGTGCCTGCAAACCGGCCAGCACCCGCAACAGGCTGGACTTGCCCACCCCGCTCGGGCCGAGGATCGACACCACTTCACCGGGCTGCAGCTGCAGGTCGAAGCCTTGCAATACCGGGCCGCCGGCATACCCCAGGCACACATCCCGGGCCGTCATTACCGTCGCGCTCATAGGTTGGCCTGGCGTTGCAATTCGGTGCGCAGTTGCACCAGGCTCGGCGTGACAATCGGCACAAACGCCGATTCGCGCCAGCGCCGGGCAAAGCCGCTGCCATGGGCGGTGAGGTAAGCCTTGCCGCCGCTGGCCTGCAACTCCAGCTGTACGGCGCTGGCGGCGGTTTCCGCCAGGGCAATGCGCAGCTTGAACAACGGCACCGGTTCGGCGGCAAACCGCCCGGCCAGCAAACCGTTCTTGAGTTCAGTGACCAGGTGATCGAGGGTCAACCGCAGCGCTTCGAGCTCTTCACGTAACACCGTGCGCGAAGCGCCCAAGTGATGCGCCACCTCCGCCAGGGAACGCCGCGCCAGACCTATCGAAAGGCCGCATTGCAAGCCCAGGAACGCCGGTCGCACGGCGGGCAGGAACTGACGCGCGTCTTCGTGCAGCAGCCAGTCGCGGCTCAGTTTCACGCCTTCAAGTCCCAGGGCGGCGGTATTGCTGGACTGCAACCCGAGCAACTCCAGGTCGCGGGAGCGCTGCAAGCCGGCCACTGAATCCGGGATCGCCAGGATAAACGGCGCGCCGCCACCGGCGTGTTCGATGGCCGCAGCGGCGACGAAGCCGTTCTTGCGCAGGTTGGTCACCCAATGCAGACGGCCGTTGAGGGTCCAGCCATGTTCAGTGGGCTCGGCGCTGATCTGCAGCGTCTCGATGCCGGACAGAAACTTCATCGCATTCGAAAGCCCCGTGGCACCGGCCAGCTTGCCGCTGAGCAGGTCTGGCAGCAGTTGCTCGCGCAGCCGTGCATTGGGGCTTTGCAGCAGGTATTCGATAAAGGAGCGCTGGCCCCAGCAGACGAACGCCGCCGCCAGGGAATGGCTGGCAATATTGGCGATGGCTTCCACCGCCCCCGCCACGTCGCCGCCCAGGCCGCCGAGGGCTTTGGGCACGCCGACTCGCAACACATTGGCCTCGGCCAGCCGCGGCAGCACTTCCTGTGGATCGCAACTGCCCACGTCCAGGGCCTGCGCTTGAACATCGAGCCAACGGCTCAAGATCGGGTCAAGCATGGGTCTTTCTCCTTGATGACAACAGGTGGATCAGCACCGATTCAACTGGCCGGTTTTTCCCAGCGGTATTGCGCCAGCTCCGGGTTCAACGGCGTACGCGCGAACACGTTGGCAAAATTGCACAATGTCGCCAGGCTGACCCCCAGAATCACTTCCAGCGCCTGCCCGTCGGTATAGCCGGCGGCGCGGAACGCGTCATAGCCGGCATCGCTGACATCGCCGCGGGTGGCAATCACTTCACGGGTGAACGCGGCGAGTGTCTCATAGCGGGGCTCGGGCAATTCACCGCGCTGGCGCAGCGCCTCGATGACGTCTTCGGGCAGCTTGGCTTTGTTACGTGCCACGGCGGTGTGCCCGGCCACGCAAAAATCGCAGCCGTGGCTGGTGGCGGCGATCAATTGCACCACTTCACGCTCCGCCAGGCTCAGGGTCGACTTGGCATTCAGGCCGGACACGGTGATATAGGTTTCCAGTGCCGCCGGCGCATTGGCCAGCACGGCCAGCAGGTTGGGAATGAACCCCGAGCCTTTGAGCGCATTTTCCAGGAAAGGCTTGGCGGCCTCCGGCGCGGTTTCAGGGGTAAGCAGCGGTACACGGGACATGGAGTGGTCTCCTGATGAGTGAATGACCCCAGTCTGTTGGTTATAAAAAAAGCCCTCAATAGGCTAAAGTAGCGATTACTTGCTCCAGAGTCTTTTCGTTAGATGAATTCGTCCAGTGCACTTGTCGATTGGTTATTAGACAGCCTCGAGCTCAACACCAGCCTGTTTCACGTCGGTCGCTATTGCGGCGACTGGCACGCGAGCACCCATGGCCTGGCCCGGGCGAGTTTTCATCTGATCGTGCAAGGCGAGTGCTGGCTGCATATCGACGGCCAGCCGACGCAACACCTGAACAATGGCGATGCCGTGTTCCTGCTGCGCGACCTCCAATATCGGCTGTCCGGCGCGGACACCGCCACCGGCGCGCAAGAATGCCCGCGCCTTCCGATGCTGCCCCTCGATAGCAATGCCACCGATGGCGTGGGCCTGGTCTGCGGCTTCTTTCATTTCCAGTCCGGGCTGTCGGCGATGATTGTCGACAGCCTGCCCGCCTGGATCATCCTGCGCGCCGGCGACCCGTCGTTGACCGCTGCGCGCAATCTGTTCGCACTGATCCTGCAGGAATGCGAACGCCTGCCGGCGCCCTCCCAGGCCTTGCTCGAACGCCTGTGCCATCTGCTGTTTCTGTATGTGCTGCGTCAACACGTGCTCGATAACACTGAATTGGGCGGCCTGGCGGCACTCGGTCGGCAACCGGCATTTGCCCGTTTGCTGGAACAGTTGATCGCACGTCCGGCAGAGAACTGGACGCTGGAAAGCATGGCCGCCTGCACCGGGCTGTCACGCTCGGCGTTTTTCAAACGTTTCAATGAGCTGTGCGGACAGTCGCCGGGCCAGGTGCTGTTGATGATGCGCATGCGCCACGCGTGCCAGTTGTTCAAGACGGACCAGACCGTGGCGGATGTCTCGCTGGCGGTGGGTTATCAGTCGGTGGCGGCGTTTACCCGGGCGTTTCATAAAGTCATCGGGCAACAACCGGGGGCCTACCGCCGGGCGCAGAGTTAACGCCGCAACCCATTGCCCGGTTGCGCGCGCAGCGCCAGCAGCTGCACGCCAAGGTGCGCCTCCAGTTGCTTGATCAGGATCGTCACCGAAGCGCGCGGCAGTTGCAGGCTGTCCGCCGCCCTGGCGAAACCGCCCAACTCCACGATCCGGGTGAATACGCGCTTCACCATGCGCACTCGTCAACGGTCATGGCGATGCTGGAGATCTGACCTGGCGGCGGCGCCCGACGGCGCCGGCACTTTCTTGCACGCACGTACCTAAAGCTGTTGCGATGCAAGCCGATAGCCCTACGAAGCTCTAATAAAGCCGCGTCGACAATAACGCTTCGTAAGGACGGCCCCATGCCCCCACTGCGCTCCATCCAAGCCCGCTATACCCTGTTTCTGGTGTTGTTCGTCCTGGTGTTATTGGTGTTGACCGTCGTGGGTATCGGCCAGTTGGTCGCGCCCAAGCTGCAAGACACCGAAGAACAGGTGGTGCTCAATCGCGTCGCCGAAGTGGCCGAACAGATCCAGGGCGAACTGAACAAGGTTCAGGCCCAGCAACGCACCATCACCCAAACGATCCCTTTGCTTGACAGCGATGCCATCGACAAGGTCCTGCCGGGCCTGGTTGACCAGTACGGCGAGCTGAAAGTGTTCGGCGGCGGTATCTGGCCGCTGCCCAACCAGCGCACCCCCGGCCGTAACAAACACAGCACGTTCTGGCACCGTGACGCCTCGGGCAAGCTGGCGGTCAACACCTTCTGGAACAGTGACCCCGCACCCAACTATTACGACCAGAGCTGGTACAAGGGCGGCCTCGCCTCGCCCCGTGGCCAATGCGCCTGGGCCGCGGCCTATAAGGACGACGCCAGCCAGGAGCCACGCACCAACTGCGCCATGGCGATCCAGCGTGACGGTGCCGCCTATGGCGTGGCGACCATCGACGTGACCCTGGGTTTCTTCAATGACCTGGTGGCCAGCAAGGAAAAAGACATCGGCGGGCAGATGCTGATCGTCGAAGGCGACGGCAAGATCATCAGCAACAGCTCGCGTATCAGCGGCCCGATCGTGCTGAAGAATATCAGCGAGCTGACCGGCACGTCGGCGTTCGCCGCCCAGGTCAGCACCGCCCTCGCCCATCGCGACCAGGCCCTGCAACGCGCCGAGTTCGACAACCAGGGCGTGGCCAGCACCTTCTACATGCGCCCGATCGAGGGGACGCCGTGGTTCCTGGCGACCGCCCTGCCCACTTCGTTGATCACCGCCCAGCGCAATGATGTGCTCGGCACCCTGGCCCTGTTGCAAGTACCGATGGTGATCCTGCTGGTACTGCTGGCGGCGTATGCGATTCGCCAACTGGTCCAGCGCATGAAAGCGCTCAAGGGCAATATCGACGCACTGTCGGCCGGTGATGCCGACCTCACGCGGCGCATCACCATCCGCGCCGAAGACGAACTCGGCGCCATCGGTCACTCGGTGAACCACTTTATCGTCTATCTGCAAAACATGATCGGCGAAGTGACCCAGGCCACCGGCGCCATGGCCTCGGGCCTTGAGCAGTTGCAGCACACCTCGGCGCACACCAACCAGATCCTGTTGCGCCACGCCTCGGAGACGGACCAGACGGTGACCGCCATCACCGAAATGAGCTCCACCGCCGACACCGTCGCGCAAAATGCCGCAGAAACGGCGGCCTTCACCCAACGCGCCAATGAACACGCCGACCGGTCACGGGTGGTGGTGGGCGAAGCGTCCACCAGCGTCAGCGCCCTGATCGGTGAAGTGGCCAGCGCGACCCACACCGTCGAGAATATGCGCCAGGATGCCGCACGCATCACCGAAACCCTCGGCGTGATCGGTGCCATCGCCGGCCAGACCAACCTGCTGGCGCTCAACGCCGCGATCGAAGCGGCGCGGGCCGGCGAACAAGGGCGCGGGTTTGCGGTGGTGGCCGATGAGGTGCGCGCCCTGGCCGCACGCACCCAGGCCAGCACCTCGCAGATCAACGAGATGCTGGCGCGCTTGACCACCGGCGTCAGTTCGTCGGTGGCCGCCATGGAAAACACCCAGGCCAGTTGCCAGTCGGCAGCGGATGCCACGGCGCGGGTGAACACCGGGCTCGACGAGATGGCCGGCTCAGTCAGTCATATCAACAACCTCAGCACCCAGATCGCGACGGCCGCCGAGCAACAGAGCGCAGTGACCGAAGAGATCAACCGCAGCATGGTGCAGATCCGACAGATGGTTGAAGAGCTGGTACAAAGCGGTCACGCCACCGAAACCAATACCCAAAGCCTGCTGGAGGCCAATGGCCGGGTGATTGCCTTGATGGGACGCTTCAAAGTGCGCTGATCCAGGCCGTAATACTCCCGTGCAGAGCGCGGGAGTCGGACTATTCTGACAACTTCTGGTTTAACACTCGCCACACAGGAGGTGTGTCATGCCCACGACCGAGCAGCCGGTGCGCTTGGAGCGAATCAGCCAGGAACGGTTTATCCGGGCCCCGCTCGAGACGGTCTACGACTATGTGACCCAGCCCGACCGCTGGCACGAATGGCACCCCTCCTCCCTCAGCGCCGACACCGGCACCCGCGGCTCACTGCCGGTCGGCACGCGGTTTACCGAAATCATCGACCTGCTGGGCATCCGCGTCCCCATGAGTTACCGCGTGCAAGTCGCCCGGCGCCCCAACGAGTTCAAGACCGTGTTCACCTCGCTGGCGGTCGACGGCTGCCTTCATTATGTCCTGCACGCGCAACCGGGCGGCACGCTGTTCAAGCGCGTCTTGACCTATGAGACCGAACTGCAACTGGCGACCTTGCATGAACGCATGATCGAACGCTCGGGCGTTGCGCTGGACCGTCTCAAGCAGCGCCTGGAAACCTTCAGCGGTTGACCGTTCTCTCGCTTAACTGACCCGTTTCAGGGAAAATGCCCGACCCAATGCTTTTTGTAGGAGCGAGCTTGCTCGCGAAAAACTCACAGGCGCCGCGTTCAATCAGGAAGCACGCGTTATCGTTGACGTTTTTCGCCAGCAAGCTCGCTCCTACAGAGGGCGATATGCGCTTAACTGAACAGCCTTCCGGTCCAATGCCGCGCCTTTTTCCGAGACCCACCATGAAATCCCCTGTGCAACGAGCCCCTGCGCCATGTTGACGGCGTACCTGGGGCTGTTCTTGGCCGCCTTTGGCGCGGCGACGTTGTTGCCCTTGCAGTCGGAAGCCGTGCTCGTCGGCCTGTTGCTCAGTGGGCATTACAGTGTGTGGCTGCTGTTGGGCATCGCCACGCTGGGCAATGTGTTGGGTTCGCTGGTCAACTGGCTGCTGGGGCGTTCGGCGGAGCGCTTCCAGGGGCGGCGCTGGTTTCCGCTCAGTGAACGGCAACTGGACAAGGCGCGCAGCCATTACGCGCGCTGGGGACATTGGACCCTGCTGCTCAGTTGGGTGCCGATCATTGGCGACCCGTTGACCCTGGTGGCCGGTGTCATGCGCGAACCGCTGTGGCGGTTCCTGCTGCTGGTGACCGTGGCCAAGGCGCTGCGCTACGCCGTGCTGGCTGCCATCACCCTGCACTGGTTGTTAATCCCCCGTTAATCTTGCCCAAACAGCATCCGAAACACCTTTCCCGGAGCTTATGACCATGCCTTTGATCCGTGACCTGTGCGTCGCCGGCCTGCTCACGGCCAGCGCCGCTCCAGTATTTGCCGCCACCTACGGCCCTGAACTCGAGGGTTTCCAATACCCCTACCCGGTTGAGCGCTTCCACTTCGAGTCCCAGGGTAACAGCCTGCAAATGGGCTATATGGATGTTCCGGCCAAAGGCAAAGCCAACGGGCGCAGCGTGGTGCTGATGCACGGCAAGAACTTCTGCGGCGCCACCTGGGAGGCATCGATCAAGGCCTTGAGCGACGCCGGTTACCGCGTGATCGCGCCGGACCAGATCGGCTTTTGCACCTCCAGCAAGCCCGAGCATTATCAATACAGCTTCCAGCAACTGGCGCTCAACACTCACCAGTTGCTGGAAAAGCTCGGGATCCAGAAGGCCACGCTGCTCGGTCACTCCACCGGCGGCATGCTGGCCACGCGCTATGCCTTGATGTACCCGGCACAGACCGAGCAGCTCGCCCTGGTCAACCCCATCGGCCTGGAAGACTGGAAGGCCCTGGGCGTCCCCCACCAGAGCGTGGACCAGTGGTATCAACGCGAGCTGAAGCTGAGCGCCGACGGGGTGCGCAAATATGAGCGCGACACGTATTACGCCGGGCGCTGGAAGCCCGAATACGAGCGCTGGGTGGACATGCTCGCCGGCCTGAACCAGGGCCCGGGACACACTCGGGTGGCCTGGAACTCGGCGTTGATTTACGACATGATCTTCACCCAGCCGGTGTACTACGAATTCAAGAACGTGCAAGTGCCCACCCTGCTGCTGATCGGCACCAGCGACACCACCGCCATCGGCAAGGACCTGGCGCCGCCGGCGGTCAAGGCGCGGATCGGCAATTATCAAGTGTTGGGCAAACAGGTGGCCAAGCTGATTCCCCATGCAACCCTGGTGGAGTTTCCCGGTCTGGGCCATGCGCCGCAGATGGAAGAACCGGCGCAGTTTCATACCGCGCTGTTGCAGGGTTTGAAGGCCCTTTAACCTTTTTTGGGATACGCGTGCATGTCGCTACAGATCGCCGTGATTGATGATTGGCAGCAAGTGGCCAGTAGCGTGGTGGATTGGTCGGTACTCGATCCCCTGGGCCAGGTGCACTTTCTCCACGACTACCCCGCCGACACCGCGACCATGGTCGAGCGCCTGCAAGGGTTCGACGTTATTTGCGTTATGCGCGAACGTTCGCGGTTCGACCAGGCCTTGCTGCAGGGCCTGCCCAGGCTCAAGTTGCTGGTCACCGGTGGCATGCGCAACGCCGCCATCGACCTGTGCGCCGCCAAGGCGTTGGGGGTCCAGGTGTGCGGTACCGACAGTTATAAGCAGGCTGCGCCGGAGCTGACCTGGGCACTGATCATGGCCTCGACGCGCAACCTGCTGGCCGAAGCCAACTCTTTGCGCGCAGGCGGGTGGCAGGTCGGCCTGGGCGGCGACCTGCATGGCAAGACCCTGGGCATCCTGGGACTGGGCAGCATCGGGCAGAAAGTCGCGCAATTCGCCCAGGTATTCGGCATGCGCGTGATTGCCTGGAGCGAAAACCTCACCCCGCAACGGGCCGCTGAGTCGGGGGTGACCTGGGTCAGCAAGCGCGAGCTGTTCGAACAGGCTGACATTCTCACCATCCACCTGGTCCTCAGCGAACGCAGCCGCGGCCTGGTCGACGCGCAGGCACTGGGCTGGATGAAGCCCGGCGCGCACCTGGTGAACACGGCGCGTGGACCGATTGTGGATGAACAGGCACTGGTGGACGCGCTGAGCAATGGGCGCCTGGCCGGCGCGGCGCTGGACGTATATAGCCAGGAGCCACTACCCCTCGAGCATCCCTTCCGCTCCCTGCCCAACGTGCTGGCCACGCCCCACGTCGGTTACGTCAGCGAGCAAAACTACCGGCAGTTCTACCAACAGATGATCGAAGACATTCAGGCCTGGGCGAACGGCGCGCCCATTCGGGTGCTCGGCTGACGCACCAATAAAGTGCATGTATTGAATGCCAATGCCCAAGTGCACAATGTTGGCATACGTTGTTGATTTGTGTGGGAGGGGGCTTGCCCCCGATGGCGGCCTCTGGGCCGACCAGGATGTTGGATCAGATCGAGTACATA
>NZ_CVTO01000115.1:57926-79213 GCF_900004715.1 Pseudomonas sp. 24 E 13 | reverse complement strand
AGATCAAGATCAAAAGCAGATCAAGATCAAGAGCGACTCGCTTCGCATCGTGGTTACGGTTGGGCGCTACGGAGTTGTGTAGATACCTATCCCCCGATAGCGGTGACCCACCGCCATCGGGGGCAAGTCGAATCGTCGCACCGCCCCTCCCACATTTGGATCTGGGCCTCAGCAGGCATAAGGTTAAACGTTTTTTGTCCTACAAAAATGCCTTTTAAACCCGACAGGCTCCGAGATCTGGCCTAGACTCATGACCGATGGGTCCGTTCCAAAACAAAAACCCCGCAAAAAAACTAAACTTTTCAACTCGGCCCTTGGTCAAGTTTTAAGGCAAGGCGAGCACTCCGCGATTCACGCTACATGCCCGTCCATCCAATCTTTTCAGTTAATTGTGCAACTGGCATACGCCTTGCCAGATTGTCGTGCGCTTGTGCGCTTGGCCGCAGGAAGCGGTCATCGAGCTAATGGCAGCGGGCCATTAGCTAACCAACACGTTGGAGAGAACTATGATCAGTGCCGCAGCAAGTATTCAGGGAGAGCGTGTTAGTCAGCCAGTTGGCGGGTCGACCTCTTTGGTCGTCGACCTCAACACGGTGCGGCCGGTGTCCAGTCATAACCCCAACCGAAAGAAGGTGCTGTTTGTCACGTCCGAGTTTGCCGACCTGGTGAAAACCGGCGGCCTGGGCGATGTGTCGGCGGCCCTGCCCCGCGCCATGGCTCACTTGCACGATGTGCGTGTGCTGATCCCCGGTTACCCGCAAGTGATGGAAAGCGACAACCCTATTCATATCATCGGCGAATTGGGTGGCCACGCCGCGCTGCCGCCGTGCAAGATCGGGCGCATGGACCTCAAGGATGGCCTGGTCATCTACGTGCTGATCTGCCCCGAGCTGTATGAGCGCGAAGGCACACCCTACGGCGCCAACAATGGCCGCGACTGGCCGGACAATCACATCCGCTTCGCCCGCCTGGGCCTGGCCGCCGCCGACATGGCCGCCAACCTGGCGCAGATTCACTGGTGCCCGGACCTGGTGCACGCCCACGACTGGCCCGCTGGCCTGGCCCCGGCGTATATGCACTGGCGTGGTTCACGCACGCCGACCCTGTTCACCATTCATAACCTCGCCTATCAGGGCGTGGTGAGCCTGGGTTGCACCCCCGAACTGGGCATTCCGCCACATGCCCTGCAACAGGAAGGCATGGAGTTCTACGGCAAGATGTCGTTTCTCAAGGCCGGCATGGCGTATTCCAGCCATATCACCACGGTCAGCGCCACCTACGCCCAGGAAATCACCACGCCGGAATTCGGCTGCGGCCTGGACGGTTTCCTCGCAAGCAAGACCCAGCAGGGCCTGCTCAGCGGGATTCCCAACGGGATCGACGAAAGCTGGGAAACCTCCACCGACACCCACCTGACCCACAACTTCAATATCGGCGACTGGGAAGGCAAGGCCATCAACGGTGCCCACGTGCGCGAACTGTTCGGCCTGCACGATTCCACCGGCCCGTTGTTCGCCGTGGTCTCGCGCCTGGTCTACCAGAAAGGCCTGGACCTGACCGAAGCAGTCGCCAGCTTCATCGTCGAAAACGGTGGCCAGATCGCGATCATCGGGCGCGGCGAGCCGGAAGAAGAACAAGCCATGCGCGAATTGGCGCTGCGCTTCCCGGGCCAGGTCGGCGTGCGCATCGGCTTCAACGAAACCGACGCCCGCCGCATGTTTGCCGGCAGCGACTTCCTGCTGATGCCTTCGCGGTATGAGCCCTGCGGCCTGAGCCAGATGTATGCGCAGCGTTTCGGCTCGTTGCCGGTGGCGCGCAATACCGGTGGCCTGGCCGACACCATTGAAGACGGCGTGACCGGTTTTCTGTTCAACGAATCCACCGTCGACAGCTACAAGGCTGCCCTGGAGCGCGCATTCAAAGTGTTCTCCTTCCCCGGCCTGCTCAACGCCATGCGCAGCCGCGCCATGACCCAACCGTTCAACTGGTCGCAGGCGGTGGAACCCTACGCCGAGCTGTACGAACAACTGGTGGTTAAAGCACTGGGGAAATCGACTAAATAATCAAGAGAGGTCTTCATAGATGCCGTTACGGACTTTGGAAACCTGGCCCCACGGCGCACTGATGCTGGACGCGCAACACACGCGTTTCGCCTTGTGGGCGCCAGACGCGTTTTATGTCAGCGTTGAATTGCAGGAAGGAAAATCCATCGCCATGCTGCCCCAGGCAGATGGCTGGTTTGAAGTCGAGACAGCCTGCCCTGCCGGCACGCTTTATCGCTTCAATATCGACGGGGAACGGGATGTTCCGGACCCCGCCTCCAGGGCCCAGGCCCTGGACGTGCACGGTTGGAGCCGTGTGGTCGACCCGCTCGCCTATCAGTGGCGGCACAGCGAGTGGCAAGGCCGCCCGTGGCACGAAGCGGTCATCTACGAACTGCACGTCGGCGCGATGGGCGGTTACGCCGAAGTCGAGAAACACCTGCCGCGCCTCGCCGAGCTGGGCGTGACCGCCATCGAACTGATGCCCCTCGCGCAATTCCCCGGTGAACGCAACTGGGGTTACGACGGGGTACTGCCCTACGCACCGCACGCCACCTACGGCTCCCCCGAACAACTCAAGCACCTGATCGACAGCGCCCACGAGCACGGCCTGGCGGTGATCCTTGACGTGGTCTACAACCACTTCGGTCCCGATGGCAACTACCTGGGCCAATACGCCAAGGGCTTTTTCCAGGAAGACATGCACACGCCGTGGGGCGCGGGGATCGATTTCGAACGCCGCGAAGTGCGGGATTTCTTCCTCGATAACGCCCTGATGTGGCTGCTGGAATACCGCTTCGACGGCCTGCGCCTGGACGCCGTGCACGCCATCGACAACCCCGGCTTTCTCCAGGAGCTGGCGCAGCGCGTGCGCCAGCAGGTCGATAGCGGGCGCCATGTGTGGCTGATGCTGGAAAACGAGCTCAACCAGGCCGGCCTGCTCAAACATGATTTCGACGCACAATGGAACGATGACTTCCACAACGTGCTGCACGTGCTGCTCACCGGCGAAACCGACGCCTACTACAGCGACTTCGCCGAGCAGACCACGGCCAAACTCGCCCGTTGCCTGGGTGAAGGCTTTATCTATCAGGGCCAGACCACCCGCCACGGCCACGCACGCGGCGAACCCAGCGGCGATCTGCCTCCCACTGCGTTCGTGGCGTTCCTGCAGAACCACGACCAGATCGGCAATCGGGCCCTGGGCGAACGCCTGCACCAGTTGTGCCCGCCCCAGGCGTTGAAGGCGGCGACCGCGCTGTTGCTGCTGTCGCCGATGATCCCGCTGATGTTCATGGGCGATGAGGTCAACGCTGCCGAGCCTTTCCTGTTCTTTACCGACCATCACGGGGAACTGGCAGAGACCGTGCGTGAAGGTCGACGCAGCGAGTTCGCCGATTTCGCCGCGTTTCATGACCCCGAGCAGCGCGAACGTATCCCCGATCCCAACGCCTTGACGACCTTCCTGCAATCCAGGCCAACCCTGGCGGAAAACGAGCATGCCCAGCTCTATCGCCACTTGCTGAGTCTGCGCCATCGACACGTGGTGCCTCATCTGCCTGGCAGCGTGGCCCTCGGCGCGCAGGTGCTGGCTGACAGCGCCGTCAGCGCGCGCTGGCGCCTGGGCAATGGCAGCGTGTTGCAAATCGACCTGAACCTGAGCAGCGAGCCCGTCGATCGGCAGGCTGCGTCCCACGTGATTTTTCAAACGCCTGCCGAGTCTGCGGCGGCGCAGTTGCCGCCCTTCAGTGCACGCGTGTCCTTATTCCCTGCTGGAGAACAGTCTTGAGCGATGCGAACCTGGAAATACTCGCCAGCCGCGCGGGCCTGGCCGTCGATTGGATCGATGCCAACGGTCGCCCGCAACATGTGAAACCCGACGCCCTGCGCGCCGTGCTCAAGGGGCTGGGTCACCCGGCCGATACCGAGGCCGACATCGAGGCCAGCCTGCAGGCGTTGGAACAGGTACAGCAGGATAAGCATCTGCCCCCGCTGATCACCGTCGACAGCGGTGAAGGCCTGGACCTCGCACGTTTCTTTGCACCGGACACGCCGTGCCGCGTGCAGTTGGAAAATGGCGAAAGCCTGGAGCTTCGTCTTGATGGTGATGCCGTGCTGCCCGGCGTGATCGCCCTTGGCTACCACCAGGCGCATATCGACGGCCAGACCTTCACCCTCGCTGTCGCCCCCGCGCAGTGCTACAGCGTGGCCGAAGCGGTGCAAAACGACCCTGCCCGCGCCTGGGGCCTCAGCGCCCAGCTGTACTCGTTGCGCCGCCTCGGCGACGGCGGTTTCGGCGACACCCTGGCCCTGGAGCACCTGGCCCGTTCGGCCGCCGAGCGCGGGGCCGACGCCCTGGCGATCAGCCCGATGCACGCCATGTTCAGCGCCGACACCGAGCGCTACAGCCCCTACTCGCCTTCCAGCCGGCTGTTTCTCAACAGCCTGTATGCCTCGCCCGGGTGCATCCTGGGCGAGCGTGAAGTGCGCAATGCCATCGAGGCCACGGGCCTGGCCGATGAGCTGCACGATCTGGAACAGCTGACCCTGATCGACTGGCCTGCCGCCGCCAAGGTCAAGCAGCGCCTGTTGCGCGCCCTGTATGACGATTTCCGCCACGGCCATCATCCGCAGCATGCCGATTTCCAGAGTTTCCGCCAGGCCGGCGGCGAAGCCCTGGAAAACCACTGCCGTTTCGAAGCGGTGCAGGCATTGCGCGCCGCCGCCGGGGAAGACCTCGACTGGCGTCACTGGCCGCAGGACTGGCGCACGCCGCAGAGCCCGGCCCTGGCGCAGTTTGCCGAGGAGCACCGTGATGAAATCGGCTATTTCGCGTTTACCCAGTGGTTGATCGCGCGCAGTTTGCAGCGCGCGCAACAGGCCGCGCGTGGCAGCGGCATGGGCATCGGCCTGATCGCCGACCTGGCGGTGGGTGCGGACGGCGGTGGCAGCCAGGCGTGGAGTCGCCAGGACGAATTGCTCGCCGACCTCACCGTCGGCGCGCCACCGGACATTCTCAACCGTGCAGGCCAGGGCTGGGGCATTTCCGCGTTCTCGCCCGAGGGGCTCAAGCGTCACGGTTTCCGTGCCTTTATTGAAATGCTGCGGGCCAATTTCGCCCACGCGGGCGGCCTGCGCATCGACCATGTGATGGGCCTGCAACGCCTGTGGGTCATCCCGAACGGGGCTTCACCGCGCGAAGGCGCCTACCTGTACTACCCGGTGGACGACATGCTGCGGCTGTTGGCCCTCGAATCCCATCGTCACCAGGCCATTGTCCTCGGCGAGGACCTCGGCACCGTGCCCGACGGCCTGCGCGAAAAACTCAGCAGCCGGGCGATTCTGGGCATGCGTGTGTTGCTGTTCGAGCAAAACCATGACGGCCAGTTCAGGCCCATCCTCGACTGGCCCGACAACGCCCTGGCCACCACCAGTACTCACGACTTGCCGACGCTCAACGGCTGGTGGCACAGCCGCGACATCGAGTGGAATATCGAACTGGGCCTGATCGACGCGCCGACCGTGGATCAATGGAGCGAACACCGCCTGCGCGAACGCCAGGCATTGCGCCAGGCCCTGAGCCAGGACCCGCAGAACTTCGTCGATGAGATCCGCAACGACACCGACCATATGATCGATGCCAGTGTGCGCTACCTCGCCCACACCCGTGCGCCGCTGGTGCTGCTGCCCCTGGAGGATGCGCTGGGCCTGGTAGAACAACCCAACCTGCCCGGCACCACCGACACCCACCCCAATTGGCGCCGCCGCCTGCCCGGTGAAGCGTCCAGCCTGCTCGACAATGCCGGCGCCGCGCGCCGCCTCGAGCTGCTGGCCGTTGCGCGCAACCAAGCCTATGAGCGTGACCGATGAAAGCACTGCCCCTGCGCGCCACTCAGCGCCTGCAATTTCATAAAGGCTTCACCCTGGATGATGCGGTGCCGTTGGTGCCGTATTTCGCCCGACTGGGCATCAGTCACCTGTATGCCTCGCCCCTGCTCAAGGCGCGGGCCGGTTCGATGCATGGCTATGACGTGGTCGACCCTACGTGTGTCAACCCGGAACTGGGCGGCGAGGCCGCGTTGCAGCGCCTGGTCGCTGCGTTGCGCGAACACGATATGGGTTTGATCCTCGACATCGTCTCCAACCATATGGCCGTGGGCGGCGCCGACAACCCCTGGTGGCTCGACCTGCTGGAATGGGGACGTTTGAGCCCCTACAGCGAATTTTTCGATATTCAGTGGCACTCACCCGACCCGCTGCTCAAGGGCCAACTGCTGATGCCGTTCCTTGGCAGCGATTACGGCGAAGCGTTGCAAAGCGGCAGCCTGGTGCTGAAATTCGAGGCGGCACACGGGGCCTTTTACGTTGAGCACTACGAGCATCGTTTCCCGATCTGTCCACGGGACTACGCACTGATTCTGGGCAACGACGAACCGCTCAAGCCGCTGGCCGAACGCTTTGCCGCCCTGGCGTACCAGGACGACGCCTACGCCGAAGCCGGCTGGCTGAAACAGGCGCTGGCCGAACGGGCCAGCGAGGTATTGCCCGCCATCGAACAGCGCCTCGCCGCGTTCGACGGGCGCACGCCTGAGGGGTTCGCCCGCCTGCATCGGCTGCTGGAAGAGCAGACCTACCGCCTCGCCAGCTGGCGCACGGCGGCGGACGACATCAATTGGCGGCGCTTCTTCGACGTCAACGAACTGGGCGGCCTGCGCGTGGAGCGCACGGCGGTGTTCGAAGCCACCCACGGCAAGATTTTCGAGTTGATCAGCGCAGGCTTGATCGATGGCCTGCGCATCGACCATATCGACGGGCTGGCCGATCCACGGGGTTATTGCCGCAAGCTGCGGCGCCGCGTGGATGCATTGTCGCCGCAGCGGCATTTGCCGATCTTCGTGGAGAAAATCCTCGGTGAAGGCGAGACCCTGCGCGAAGACTGGCAAGTGGACGGCACCACCGGCTACGAATTCATGAACCAACTGTCATTGATGCAGCATCACCCGGACGGCTTCGCGCCGCTGGCCGAGTTGTGGTCGCGCCACAGCGAACGGCCGTCAGCGTTTATCGAAGAGGCGCGGCTGGCCCGCCAGCAAATCCTCAACGGTTCGTTGGGCGGCGACTTCGAGAGTGTGGCCCAGGCGCTGCTGCAAGTGGCCCGTGACGACGTGATGACCCGCGACCTGACCCTGGGCGCGATCCGCCGGGCGTTGCAGGAACTGATCGTGCATTTTCCGGTGTACCGCACCTATATCAGTGCTCGCGGGCGCAGCGCAGCCGACGACAAGGTCTTCCAACAGGCCATGGAGGGCGCGCGCAGTACCCTGAACGAGGGCGACTGGCCGGTGCTTGATCACCTGGAGAAATGGCTGGGTGGTCAACCGTGGCGCAATCGCCCGCTGGGCCGCGAGCGCAAGATGCTCAAGCATGCCTGTGTGCGCTTCCAGCAACTGACCTCGCCCGCCGCGGCCAAGGCCGTGGAAGACACGGCGTTCTATCGTTCGGCCGTGTTGCTGTCGCGTAACGACGTGGGTTTCAGCACCGAGCAGTTCAGCGCGCCGTTGGCCGATTTTCATAGGGCCAACCAGCAGCGCTTGAAGACGTTTCCGCATAACTTGCTGGCCACCGCCACCCACGACCATAAACGTGGCGAAGACACCCGTGCGCGCCTGGCGGTGTTGAGTGAATGCGCGCCCTGGTATGCCGAGCAGGTGGAACACTGGCGCAGCCTGGCCGCGCCGTTGCGCGAGACGGCTGACAGCCCATCAGCCGGCGACGAGCTGATCCTTTATCAAGTGCTGCTCGGCAGTTGGCCGCTGGAGCCGAACCCCGACCTTGAGGCCTATCAACAACGCCTCTGGCAGTGGCAACAGAAAGCGCTGCGCGAAGCCAAGCTGCAAAGCAGCTGGAGCGCGCCGAACGAGGCGTATGAGCGCGGCGTCGAGACGTTCCTGCACGGCGTATTGCTCAGTGAAACCGGCAAGCCCTTGCGCGACGCGCTTGCCGACGCAGCCCAGGCCATCGCCCCCGCCGGCGCCTTGAATGGGCTGGCGCAGACTTTGCTTCACCTGAGCGTGCCCGGTGTACCGGACGTGTACCAGGGCGATGAGTTCTGGGACTTCAGTCTGGTCGACCCGGACAACCGGCGTCCGGTGGACTTCCAGGCGCGGCAACGCGCACTGGATAACCCGGCGGACATCGGTGAACTGCTGCCCAGCTGGCGCGACGGGCGTATCAAGCAAGCGGTGATCGCGCAGGTACTGGCCTTGCGCAAGGCTAACGTCGAGCTGTTCAGCGACGGCGCCTACACCGCCCTGGAGGTGGTTGGCCCACAGGCCGATCATGTCGTTGCGTTCTGCCGAGAACTGCAGGGCAGACACGTGTTGGTGGTGGTGCCACGCTGGCCCCGGCGCCTGCTCGAAAATGCGCTGCAACCCCTGATTCCTGCCCGGATTTGGGGCGATACGCGGGTGAAATTACCGTTCGCCGCCACAACACAAAACTGGAAGGGACTTTTTCAAACAAGCGCAGTCACACCAGACAAGGAGCTGTTGATCAGCGCTGCCCTGGGGGATTTCCCGGTCAATGTCTTTATCAATGCCGATATTCAAGAAAGCTGAACATTTTCTGAGGAGTGTGTGATGAGTAATGAAGACAAACGCATCCGCGAACTGGCCCATCAGATCTGGGAGTCCGAAGGCAAACCCCACGGTGAAGATGCTCGTCACTGGGAAATGGCGCGCAAGCTGGCCGAAGCCGAGGCATTGACGCCAAGCAAGCCCAAGCCGGCCGCCAAGCCCAAGACAGCGCCCAAGCCTGCACCCAAAGCCAAGCCTGCGGCGCCTGCCGCCGCCAAGCCTGCGCCAAAGAAGCCCGCAGCACCGAAAAAGCCCAAACCCTAAGCTTATCGATCGCCGCGCCCCCTGAGCGCATCGCCGTCAGGGGGCCTTTATCTATCTACGTCATACGCTGAATAACTGTCAGTACGGCCGCGTTCGGCCCGAAAAAAGAACCCTTGCAGGAGCAACACCATGAGCCAACCCGATAAAGCCTCAACCACGCCGGACCATGAGCCGTCGCGGATTCGTGAAGGCCTGCCCTTCCCGCTTGGCGCCACCTGGGACGGCCTGGGCGTCAACTTTGCGCTGTTTTCCGCCAACGCCACCAAGGTCGAACTGTGCCTGTTCGACGCTGCCGGTGAAGTGGAACTGGAACGCATCGAACTGCCCGAATACACCGACGAGATTTTCCACGGCTACCTGCCCGACGCCCACCCCGGGCTGATTTACGGCTACCGTGTGTATGGCCCTTACGACCCGGAAAACGGCCATCGCTTCAACCACAACAAATTGCTGATCGACCCCTATGCCAAGCAACTGGTGGGCGAACTCAAATGGTCCGAAGCGCTGTTTGGCTACACCATCGGCCACCCCGACGACGACCTCAGCTTCGACGAGCGCGACAGCGCGCCTTTCGTGCCCAAGTGCAAGGTCATCGACCCGGCGCACACCTGGGGCAATGACCAGCCGGTGCGCGTGCCATGGGACCGTACGATCATCTATGAAACCCACCTGCGCGGCATCAGCATGCGCCATCCTTCGGTCGGCGAATCCGTGCGCGGCACCTGCGCCGGGCTGATGGAAGATGACGTGCTCAAGCATATCCGCCAGTTGGGGGTGTCTTCGGTCGAGCTGTTGCCCGTGCATGCCTTCGTCAACGACCAGCATCTGCTGGAAAAAGGCATGACCAACTACTGGGGCTACAACAGCATTGCGTTTTTTGCCCCCGACCCGCGCTACCTGGCCAGCGGCAAGATCGCCGAGTTCAAGGAGATGGTCGCGCACCTGCATGAGCAGAAGCTCGAAGTGATCCTCGACGTGGTCTACAACCACACTGCCGAAGGCAACGAGCGCGGCCCTACCCTGTCCATGCGCGGCATCGACAACGCCTCGTACTACCGGTTGATGCCCGACGAAAAGCGCTTCTATATCAATGACTCCGGCACGGGCAACACCCTGGACCTGAGTCACCCGTGCGTGCTGCAGATGGTCACCGACTCCCTGCGTTACTGGGCGACCGAGATGCACGTCGATGGTTTCCGCTTCGACCTGGCGACAATCCTCGGCCGCTATCGCGACGGCTTTGACGAACGTCACAGCTTCCTCGTGGCATGCCGCCAGGACCCTATCCTGCGTCAGCTCAAACTGATCGCCGAACCCTGGGACTGCGGCCCCGGCGGCTATCAGGTGGGCAACTTCCCGCCGGGCTGGGCGGAATGGAACGACCGTTTCCGCGACACCGTGCGTGCCTTCTGGAAAGGCGACGACGGCCAGTTGGCGGACTTCGCCGGACGCATGACCGCATCGGGCGAGATGTTCAACCACCGTGGGCGCCGGCCTTACAGCTCGGTGAACTTCATCACGGCTCATGACGGGTTCACCCTGCATGACCTGGTGTCCTACAACGACAAGCACAACGAAGCCAACGACGAGAACAACCAGGACGGCAGCAATAACAACCTGTCGTGGAACCACGGCGCCGAAGGCCCTACCGACGACCCGGAAATCAACACGCTGCGCCTGCGCCAGATGCGCAACTTCTTCGCCACCCTGCTGCTGGCCCAAGGCACGCCGATGATCGTGGCCGGCGATGAATTCGCCCGCACCCAGCACGGCAACAACAATGCCTACTGCCAGGACAGCGAGATCGGTTGGGTCAACTGGGACCTGGACGACGACGGCAAGGCACTGCTCAAGTTCGTCAAGCGCCTGATCAAGCTGCGCCTGGCGTACCCGATCCTGCGCCGTGGGCGCTTCCTGGTCGGTGACTACAACGAAGATATCGGCGTAAAAGACGTCACTTGGCTGGCGCCGGATGGCAATGAAATGACCACCGAGCAGTGGGAAGACAGCCATGGCCGTTGCCTGGGCATGCTGATGGATGGCCGCGCTCAGGAGACCGGGATTCGCCGTGCCGGCGCCGACGCGACGTTGTTGCTGGTGGTCAATGCCCATCACGACATGGTCAATTTCCGTCTGCCACCGGTGCCCCAGGGCGAGTACTGGAATTGCCTGCTCGATACCAATGACCCGGCAGTGCGTGGCCAGGAGCGCTTTGAATTTGAGCACGAGTACGCCGCCACCGGCCGCTCGCTGCTACTGTTTGAACTGCATCACGACGACGAGGTGTGACATGGCGTTGCACGGATTCCTTTCCGGCTACCGGGGCTATGCCAATACGCAAGCCCTGGGTAATGCCTTAAAGGACCTTCAGGAAGAAGGCCTGGACCAGCTGCCCTTGCCCGGCAGCGGCCAGACGCTGGAGCGTTACAGCGGGCTGGCGCAAGTCGCCGGCCATGACCTGCGCTTGTGCAAACTGTTCGAAGGCCACACCGACGCCCTGGCGATCATTGCCGAGCTCGACAGCCCGCTGCCGCCGTTGGGCAGCACCTGGGGGATGTGGGCCGCCGAGCCGCCGAGCGCCAGGGCGCGGGTGCGGCGCGACGGTCAACGGCTGATTGTCGACGGGCGTAAAGCCTGGTGCTCCGGGGCCTCCGTTGTCTCGCACGGGTTGTTGACCGCGTGGGATGAAGAAGATCGCCAGCAGTTGGTTGCCGTGGCGATGGACCAGCCCGGCGTCACCGTGACCAATGAAGGCTGGAATGCGGTAGGCATGGCGGCTACAGGCAGTGTCGAGATCGTCTTCAACGAGGCACGCGGCCTTGCGGTGGGCGGCCCGGGCGACTACCTGGCGCGACCGGGCTTTTGGCACGGCGGCATCGGCATTGCGGCGTGCTGGTATGGCGCGGCGCAGCGCCTGGCCGAAGTGCTGCGCGAGCAGTGCGCCAAGCATCCCGAGCCCCATGCCCTGGCCCACCTGGGCGCGGTGGACAGCGCACTCAACAGTGCGGCCTGCGTGCTGCGCGCCAGCGCCGAGCAGGTCGACCGGGCACCGACCGCCGATGCCCGGCTGCTGGCCCAACAAGTGCGCGCGTGCGTCGAGGAAACCGTCGAGCAGGTGATCCATCATGTCGGGCGCGCCGTGGGTGCCGGGCCTTACTGCAAGGACCCGCACTTCGCCCAATTGATGGCGGACTTGCCGGTGTATGTGCGTCAAAGTCATGCCGAACGCGACCTCGCCGCCCTGGGCGAACAGGTGGCGGGCGAGCCGTCAGGGAGGTGGCAGTTATGAAACCCAACCCGATTGTTGGCCAGGGCACGTCGCTGCATTATTGGCAAACGTCGTCGCGCCTGGCTGAACTGCCGCATATCAGCGTCGAGCAACTGGTACCGCAGGGGCGACACGCGGTAATCATCGCCCCGCACCCGGACGATGAAGTGCTCGGCAGCGGCGGTTTGCTGCAGGGCCTGGCTGCCCTGGACCGGCCCATTCAGTTGATCTCGGTCACCGACGGCAGCGCCAGCCATCCGGGCTCCGAACTGTGGCCGGTGCAACGCCTGAGCGTGGTGCGCCCGCAGGAATCGGCGCAGGCCCTGCACCGCCTGGGCTTGCCGCTGCACAGTTTGAAGTGGCTGCGCGCCGGGTTTACCGACAGCAAGGTCGCCGAGCGCGAGGAAGAACTGGCCGCCTTCATCCAGCGCTACCTCAAGCCCGACGACGTGGTGTTCGCCACTTGGCGTGAAGACGGGCATTGCGACCATGAGGCGGTCGGCCGCGCCAGCGCAAAAGCCGCCCAGGCAGTGGGCGCGACCCTGTACGAACTGCCGGTGTGGACCTGGCACTGGGCGACCGCCGAAGATGGCATGGTGCCTTGGGACCGGGCGCGCAAGATTCCTTTGACGCCCGAACAGGTGGCGCGCAAACGCCATGCCATCCACGCCTTCGCCAGCCAGTTGGAGGGCGACCCGCAAGTCGGCCTGCCGCCGGTATTGGCGCCCTATGTGGTGGAGCGTTTGCTGCAACCTTTTGAAGTGGTGTTCGTGTGAGCGTGACGACGCCTTATTTCGACCGGATGTTCGAGGGCAACGACGATCCCTGGGCGTTTCGTCAACGCTGGTATGAACAACGCAAACGCGCATTGACCCTGGCCGTCCTGACCCGGGCGCGCTACACCTCGGTGTTCGAGCCCGCCTGCGCCAATGGCGAGTTGAGCGCCGAGCTGGCGGCGCGCTGTGATCGCCTGTTGTGCTGCGATACGGCGAGCGCTGCGGTGGCGCTGGCCAGCAAGCGGCTGGCCGGTTTTTCCAACGTGCAGATAGAGCAGCGCTGTCTGCCCGAACAATGGCCATCAGGGCAATTCGATCTCATCGTATTGAGCGAGTTCTGTTACTACCTGGACGCTGCTGATCTTGAGCGCCTGGCCGAGCACTGCCTCGCCGCCCTGGCGGAGGGCGGCCAACTGCTGGCCTGCCATTGGCGCCCGCGCATCGAAGGCTGCCCGCAAACCGCCGAACAGGTGCATGCGCTGCTTGAGCAACGACTGGGGCTGCACGCGGTGGTACGCCACCATGAAGACGATTTTCTGCTCGACCTGTGGGGCCGGGATGGCGCCTCGGTGGCACGCCTTGAGGGCCTGCGATGATCGGCATCCTGATTCCGGTGCATAACGAAGAAGCGTTGTTGGGCGAATGTCTGAACGCTGCGTCAATCGCAGCCATCCATCCGGAATTGCAGGGTGAAGCAGTGCATATCCTGGTCGTCCTCGACAGTTGCAGCGATGCCAGTGCGGCGATTGCCCAAGCGCACGGCGTGCAGAGCCTGCCGGTGCAGGCACGTAATGTCGGGCATGCCCGCGGTGCAGGGGCGCGGCATCTGCTGAATCAGGGCGCGCGCTGGATCGCCTGTACGGACGCCGACAGCCGCGTTGCCCCGGACTGGCTGGTGGCGCAACTGGCGCTGGGCTGCGACGCGGTCTGCGGCACCGTGACCGTTGACGCCTGGAGCGAAGGCTTCGACGCGGCGGCGCAGATACGCTATCACCAGGCCTACGAAGCCCGCGACGGGCACCGGCATATCCACGGCGCCAACCTGGGCATCAGCGCCAGCGCCTACTTACAGGCCGGTGGCTTTGAACCGCTGGCCTGCCATGAGGATGTGCAATTGGTGCGCAATCTGGAGCGCTGCGGCGCGTCCATCGCCTGGAGCCATTCCCCCCAGGTAATTACCAGCGCACGCCTGGATTGCCGCGCCCAGGGTGGCTTCGGTGATTACTTGAAGGGCCTGCTGCAGGTTTCGTAAAAATACGACGTTGCGCCCGTTCGTCGTTGTCTATGCTCATACCTTCTCGCACGGCGCTCCAGGATCGGAGCGCCGCGCACTCACCGCAGCGCAGCCTGAGGTGAGCACAAGAGCGTCAACCGACAAGGATGTAGCACCCCATGAGAACCGCCTCGTTAAGCGAGGGCCGTCGCGGCCCCGCGCAAATCTGGAACAGCGCGCCACAGTTGGCGCAGATTCCCTTCATCAGTCTGGCCGGCCTCGTACCGCCGAGTGCCCGCGTGGTGGTGATCGCGCCGCACCCGGGCGATGAAGTGCTCATCTGCGGGGGCCTGCTGCAAATGCTCAGTACCCGTAAAAACCCGTTGAAACTGATCTCTATCACCGATGGGAGCGCCAGCCACCCCGGCTCCCGGGTCTGGTCGGCCGGGCGCCTGAGTGTGATTCGTCCCCAGGAAAGCGCCGAAGCGCTGCGCCGCCTGGGCATGCCGCTGCACAGCCTGAAATGGATTCGTGGCGGGTTTTGCGACAACGCCCTGGCCAGCCACGAGCAACAGATGAGCCAATTCATCGCCCGTTACCTGATGCCGGATGACGTGGTGTTTACCACTTGGCGCCATGATGGCAACGATGATCACGAAGCCGTCGGCCGTGCCAGCGCCGACGCATGCAATCGGGTCGGTGCGCGGTTGTATGAGCTGCCGATGTGGGCCTGGCACTGGCCCGCACGCGAAGGCTCGGTGATGCCGTGGCAGCGTGCGCGCAAGGTGTGCCTGGACACCTGGAGCGTGGCGCACAAACTCCACGCCTTGCATGCCTATGCCAGCCAGCTCACGGGCGACCCCGCCATCGGCCTGGCGCCGATGCTCGCCCAAGTGTTGCTGGAGCACATGCGTGAGCCTTACGAAATCGTCCTCACCTAGCGGGAGGCGGCAAAACGCCACTGTTCTGCGCGTGAAAAATTCGTTAACTGATTCATTCTTAGGGCTTTTTCCTACAGACCCGATCTGCCACACTGATGCGAATAATTATCAACAGATTTATTGTTCGCCACGGACGGCATTCGGGGAGAGTTACGTTCATGTCTGTGCAACACCACGGCGGTAAAGGGTTTTCACCCAGTTTGATAGCGATGGCTATCTGTCTGACCACCTCCCACGCGGCCCTCGCCACCGGCGCCGCCACTCAGCCCGCCACTATAGAACTGGGCGCCACAGAGGTTTCCGGCCAGCAGCTTGGCGAAACCACCGAGGGCAGCCAGTCGTACACCACAGGCTCCATGAGCACCGCGACCAAGCTGCCGCTGACCCTGCGCGAAACCCCACAGGCCGTCACCGTGATTACCCGTCAGCGCATGGATGACCAGGCGATGACCAGCATCAACGATGTGGTCAATGCCACCCCGGGATTGTTCCTCAACTACTCCAACGGCCCCGGTCGGCAGGCCTACACCGCGCGCGGTTTCAACGTCGACAACCTGATGTACGACGGCATTCCCAGTGGCTATAACGGCGTCAATGTAGGCGCTCAGCCGAACCTGGCGATGTTCGATCGCGTCGAGGTGGTACGCGGCGCTACCGGCCTGGTGACCGGCGCCGGCAACCCGGCGGCGGCCATCAACCTGATTCGCAAGCGGCCCCTGGACGAGCAGAAAGTCACCCTGACCGGCGCTGCCGGCAGTTGGGACGACTACCGTGGCGAACTCGACGCCTCCAGCCCCCTCAACGACAGCGGCACCTGGCGTGGCCGGGTGGTCACCTCCTACCGCGACGCCAACAGTTTCATCGACAAGGTCGAGCAGGATCACGGCCTGTTCTATGCCGTGACCGAAGCCGACCTGAGCGAGGACACGAGCCTGACCCTCGGCTACTCCAACCAGAAAGACAAGACCAACTACTTCTGGGGCTCGTCGATGATCGGCCTGGATGGCCATCACCTTGGCCTGTCGCGTTCCTACAACCCCGGTACCGACTGGGAGAACAAGGACCAGGAGATCAACACCGTTTTCGTCGAGTTGCGCCAGCAGTTGGCCAACGACTGGAAACTGCAGGTCAACGCCAATTACGCCGAACAAGATGCGCTGTTCTCCGGCTCCTACCAGTCGCGCTGGGTCGAGAACACCCTGGGCCGCACGGTGTACCAGGCCGCCATCGATGAAAACCAGGCCGGGATCGACGCCTTCGTCAGCGGCCCGTTCCAGGCATTCGGGCGCACCCATGAGCTGGTGGTGGGCGCCAGCAAGCGCATCTTCGACATGACCACCCACAACTACAGCCCGTACGATCTGAATTGGCCGATCAATGCCGGCAAGCCGAACTTCACCCGCACCACCAACCAGCGTGACGTCACCACCCAGGACGGTGTCTACGTCACCACGCGCCTGAGCCTGGCCGACCCACTCAAGCTGATCCTCGGCGGGCGCCTGGACTGGTACGACTATGACAACCGCGACGGTGACGGCGACTATAAGGTCACCCGCAACCTCACCCGCTACGCAGGCCTGATCTACGAGCTCAATGACCAGCACTCGGTGTATGCCAGCTACAGCGACATCTTCACGCCGCAAAAAGAAAAGAGCACCGGTGCCACTCCGCTCAAGCCCATTGTCGGCAAAAACTATGAAGTGGGCATCAAGGGCGAATACCTGGGTGGCGCGCTGAATGCCAGCGTGGCGCTGTTCCGTGTCGACCAGGAAAACCGTGCCGTGCAGATCGTTGTGCCGGACTGCCCGCAGGCGTCCTGCTATCAAGCCTCGGGGGAGATTCGCAGCCAGGGTATCGACTTCGAATTGCAGGGCGCCTTGACCGAGAACTGGCAGGTCGGTGGTGGCTACACCTACGCGCGCACCCACACGATCAAGGACGCCGCCAACCCGCAGAAGGTCAACAAGCAGTTCGACACCGACACCCCGGAACACCTGTTCAAGGTCACCACCCGCTACAACTTCCAGGGCCCGCTGGAAAAACTTCGCGTGGGCGGCAACGTGTCCTGGCAGAGCCGCATGTACAACGACATCCAGTTGGCGGACGGCAGTACCTATCGGCTCAAGCAAGGCGGCTACGCCGTCACCGACCTGATGGCCGGGTACCGCGTCAACCAGCACCTGGATCTGCAACTCAACGCCAACAATATCTTTGACCGCCACTACTACCAGTCCATCTCCGAGTCCGTCAGCTATGGCGGCGACTCCTACGGCAGCCCGCGCAACATGATGCTCACCGCCAAGTACAGCTTCTGATCGTCATTGCAACCTTGGCTGCCCGCTCGGGCAGCCGTTCTTAAAGTCTCCCTGCGACGTGCCGATAACCGATTGTCGGACCTTGACGCCGCACCCGCCTGGCTCTTTACCGGCCGCGCGCGTGGCACGCCGCGTGCTAGATTCCTGGCCAACCCACATGGAGTAAACGTGAATGCCCCTCCGCACACGCTTTCTGGAGCACTACCGCAAGGCCGACCGCATCATGCTGGCGCTGATCTGGCTGATGTTCCTGTTCTCCCTCGGGCTGGGGTTCTGGCATGACACCTTCACCCAGGCGTTGATCGTCGGTGGCGGCACCGGCGTGGTGCTGACCGCGCTGTATCGCGCCATCGGCGGCACCCGCGTGATGCGCTGCGCACTCGGTGCAGGCCTCATGGTGATGGCCGCCTTGCACATCAATCAGGCGCACGGTGTGATCGAAGCGCACTTTGGTATCTTCGCGCTGCTCGCGGTGTTGACGTTCTACCGTGACTGGCTGCCGATCCTGGTGGCGGCACTGACCATCGCCGTGCATCACCTGGTGTTCCACGCCCTGCAGCACCAAGGCTGGCCGGTGTTTGTGATGGAACACCACGGCGGCTGGACCATGATCTTCGTCCACGCCTTCTATGTGGTGATGGAATCCGTCGCCCTGCTCTACCTCGCCGTGCACAGCCACGCCGAGGCGGTCGAAAGCCAGGAAATGCTGGAAAAAATGCTCGCCGTCACCTCGCAGTTCAGCGAAGAAACGGCCAAGGGTGAGGACAAGGAGCGCGTGTCCCTGGCCAAGCGCTTCGACCACTTCCTGCAGCAGCTCACTCACCTGATCGACGGCGTCGCACGCGATTCCCATGGCCTGGGCCAACTCGGCCAGGAACTGGCCACGGCCAGCGGCACTCTGGAAAAAGGCGCGCGGCATCAACTGGCGCAAATCAATGAAATGACCGGCTCGATGCAGCGCATGGAAGACGCCACGGGTCACATCACCGTGCACGTCGAACAGGCCGTGGAGCATGCCGGCCAAGCCAGCCAGCAGATTGAGCGCGGTCAGCAAAGCGTGGGGCGCGCCCAGCATGAAATCACGCAACTGGCCTCGCGCATCAATGGCACGCAATCGACCGTGCAATCGCTGGCCGTGCAGGCGGAGCAAATCGGCTCGGTGCTGGAGGTGATCAGCAGCATCGCCAACCAGACCAACCTGCTCGCCCTCAACGCCGCCATCGAAGCCGCCCGCGCCGGCGAACAAGGCCGTGGTTTTGCCGTGGTCGCCGACGAGGTGCGCAGCCTGGCCCAGCGCACCGCCCTCTCCACCCAGGAAATCAGGACCATCATCGAAGGCTTGCAGCAAGGCAGCCGCCAGGCGGTCGAAGCCATGCACGACAGCCGCCAGGGTGTGGAGCGTTGCGTGGAAGACAGCCAAGTGGCCGTCGATATGCTGCGCGCAGTAGGCGAAGACATTGCGCATATCGACCAACTCAATGGCCGCATCGTCACCACCACCCGCGAACAAAGCTCGGCGAACCTGGAAATTGTCGAGCGTCTGCAATCGGTGCAGCACATCGCGCAAAATACCGCCGACGACGTGGAAACCCTGGCCCGCAGCAGCGAACGCCTGCCACCGATCGCCGTACGCCTGGATGCGCTGGGGCGCAGGTTTCATCCCTGATTCAATACCTGAGCGGTCGAGCCATGGCGAGGCTCGACCGCGCTCACAGGCAGCGGATTAAGCGGTTGTTTTGGTGACCGACTCACTCACGAAGTCCTGATACGTGCGCAACGGGCGCCCGATGATCGCCTCAAGCCGCGCCACGGCGCCCTCCGCTGCCTGCATGCCGAACGCCTGGATACCTTCCATCATCAGGCGCATGTCATACGCCAGCCAGGCCGGACCGTAGGCGGCCAACTGTGTTTCAAACGCGGCAACGTCATCGCCGCCATAGGCGATCTCGCGGCCCAGGGCCGAACTCCAGAGCTTGGCCACGCCGGCTCCCGTCAGCGCCTGCGGCCCCACCAGTTCCAGCGTCACGCGCTCCAGCGCAGTCGCGGACCGATCGCGTCGCAACAGCTCTGCAACGGCTATATCGGCAATGTCCCGCGTATCGATCATGGCCACACCGGCCGAGCCGATAGGCATCGGGTACACCGAATAGTCCTGGATCGTCTGCTGGACCATGCGGTCGTTTTGCATGAAGTACGCCGGGCGCAATACCGTCGCCGGAAGGTCGAGGCTGTCGATCATGCGTTCAACGGTGTGCTTGCCGGTGAAATGCGGCACCCGGGTGAAAGTGTCGGCATGGATCACGGACAAATAAACGATGCGCTGGATACCGGCCTCCCGAGCGAGGTTCAACGCGATGAGCGCCTGCGTCACCTCGTCGGGCGTGACGGCATTGAGCAGAAACAGGGTGCGCACCGACGCCAGCGCGGCGCGCATGGACGCGACATCAGTGAGGTCGCCGACCACTTGGGTGACGCCGGCCGGGAATGCCCGTTTACCTGCCTGGCGCACCAGGGCGTTGACCTGCGCGCCTTGCGCGGCAAGGCCTTGGGTGACGAGTGAACCGAGGGTGCCGGTGGCGCCGATGACAAGAATGCTCATGGTTGAAACTCCTGCGGGTGGATCAGTGGGTTGGGGTTCGAATGCAAAGTAAACCGTTGCATAACGAAAACGAAGACCACAGAATCCAGACACCTCGCCTCAAAAACGGAACACCATGAACCTCAACGCGCTGATCGACTTCATCCAGGTCGCCACCCACGAAGGCCTGGGCAAGGCCAGCCGTGCGAGCGGCGTGTCCAAGGCCACGCTGTCGCGCCGAATCGCCGACCTGGAAGAGCAGCTGGGTGTGCGACTGATTGAGCGCAGTGCGCGCGGGCTGAAACTGACCGAAGCCGGCGAGCTGCTGATGTCGCGAACCCAGGGCCCGCTGGGGGAAGTGACTGACGCCATGACCGCCGCACGCGAGGGCGTCTCGACGCCACGCGGTCGTTTGCGCGTAGCGGCGCCGATCCTGTTCTCCCAGCTGGCCATGGGTGCGATTGGCGCCCGCTTCTGCGCAGCTTATCCGGAGGTTGTGATTGAGGTCGTGGCCGACGATCGCCAGGTGGATCTGGTTGAAGAACAATTCGACGTCGCCATTCGCATCAACC
This sequence comes from Pseudomonas sp. 24 E 13, assembly GCF_900004715.1. Lineage (NCBI taxonomy): Bacteria > Pseudomonadati > Pseudomonadota > Gammaproteobacteria > Pseudomonadales > Pseudomonadaceae > Pseudomonas > Pseudomonas sp. 24 E 13. The sequence continues at coordinate 58,609 of NZ_CVTO01000115.1, read as the reverse complement.
CGAGCCCGGACAGCGACCTGGTCGGCAGGTGCTTCGCCACCGACCGCCTGATCGTGGTGGCAGCGCCGCAAATACCCAAACCGCAGCCTGGCGCGATCAGGTGCGTAGGCAGCATCGTCACAACGGGCTTCACGCCGACCCAATGGCACCTGGACGGCGGGGAGTTGATACTGGAGCCGATCCCCAGGCTGCAGTTTTCTTCGCTACTGATGGTGCGCGATGCGGCGATCGCCGGTGGTGGCGCGGCCCTAATTCCCCAGTCCATCGCCGGAGCCTCCTTGGCCCGGGGCGAACTGGTGCAATGGGGCACGGTCGCCGGGATCGAGCCGCAGCTTTGGGTATTGCACACCTCCAGGCGCCTGGCCGCGCCCAAAGTGCGCGCCTTCGTCGACTTCCTGTGCGCGCAATACCCGGATATGGCACTGGTGCTGCGCGGTTGAACATGCCGGCGCCTGGCGCATTCATGAATTCTTCTCATGAACCCTTACCGAGTCTGGTCCGAGATACACCCGGGTCCAAATGTGGGAGGGAGCTTGCTCCCGATAGCGATGTGTCAGTCACCGATGCATTTACCGACTTTACACATCGGGGCATAGCTACACACCGCCGTAGCCGGTAACCACGATGCGAAGCGAGCCGCTCTTGATCTTGATCTGCTTTTGATCTCAGGCGCCCCGTTAAAC